>JAUVIV010000020.1 GCA_030592575.1 bacterium
GAAAAAGAAATCATAGAGATTGAAGATTGGCTTAATAATAGACCAAGGAAGTGCTTGAATTATCAAACACCATTGGAAGTCTTGGAAAAAGAAAGGAGCGTTGCACTTGCTGGTTGAATTCAGTATAGTAAATTCCGCTAATATCAACAAAAAAACCGCCACCAAACCCGAAGCAAAGCAACGGGCTTGGTGGTCGTATTAATACACAATTATTAGGCTATCTTATCGGAGCCATATAATTGTTCTATTGTCACTATTTACCTTCAGATGTAGGATGAGTAGTGTCTTTGGCAATTTCAGTATCAATAAGCTCGTAAGTATTCCCCGGGGTTAACCCAAAAAGTTGTTTATATTCTTCTGTAGTAATTACCTGAGCACACTTTGTCAAAAACTTATTGTATTCAATGTTTACCAAGCTAGCGTGTCGTGTCGATGAGATGTCTTTTGCAATATATGACTCGTCTATATTTTTCTTAATACCATCAAATCCCATTTGAAATTGTACAAGCTTATCCATCTTATCTGAAGCAAAATCTGCACCTAATCTGTGAGTGGCAACAAGTTTCAATCGCAGACCCGGAAGTTCTTTATTTTCCGCATGTTCTTTTTCAAGATTCATTGCATTTACCATTAATTTTTGTGATGATTCATCCTCAGATGCTCCGAGAAGAGGTTCCTTATTAGATTCTGTAATACCTGTCATAGCCAAGCATGCTGCGTAATAGGCAACCCAAGCCATTCCAGCCGTAGGACCACTAACCAGCCCCCCACTTCCATAAACACCATAAGCACTAACACTTGCCCAGTAACCGGCAGCAGAAATCATTATACCGGAATTTGATGACGCTAAAATTCGGTTTGCCATTTGATGACAGACACCCGTTACGCCATAAATAATACCGCAACAATCGCCTAATAAAAGGCGTCCACCTGTTTTATGGTCAAAGTCTGTCCGAGATTCATCCGGGTTGAAACAACAAATAGCTTTTGCAAGTCTATGATCGCCTCTACCTGTGATTGCAGGATAGGTTTGATGTGAACCTGAAACCCCTCCATAACAATGAAATTGAAGTGGATCTCCGGAACTATCTACATTGCAAATTACAAAAGTATGGTCAGCTATATCCCAATAATGACCGAAAGGAAGATCATGTCCTGCAATTGAATATTGTCCTCCATTAAATTTTGTGTCGTTGTTAAATCCCATAATTTTACCTCCTTGGTTGATTAAAATTGTCTAACACCTGAATCCAATTACTCGCTGTAAGACGAGATATTTAGCAATGATTTGTTAGGCAATTATCCCTATCCTAATGCCCGGGGGCATCATCAAGAGAATAGCTTGCCTTTAAAACACCTGTTTTCTTGTCCTTCAATTCAATTTTAGAATTAGAGTAATAACCTACTTCTATATCTTCGGTTGACTTTACCGAGTTAGAAATACCACCTTTTGACATAACACCTCTAATGCCTAAACCCCAGAAATGATGTCCTTTATGTGTAGGATTGTAATTTACAGCCGTATGCCCGATAAGATAAGCATTGTATCGAATTCGGACTTTCATCACACCTCGACTGGCAGAAAGTTCAGCAAGAACTGACTCGCCAGGGTCAAGTTCTACACTCACGCTAGAAGATGAACCTACAGTAATTGATTTTGACTCTTGACCTCCGACTCCCCATGACTGACTGTATGATAATGAAGTCTCACCTCCGGCACCAGTACCAAGAAATTTGACTCCATAGGAAAACTTTTGGCCGATAGTAAGTGTGCCTCCTGTACTCCAGTTGGACGATGTTGTATTATTCACTGAATCGGAGATACTAACATTGAAGGTACCCTTCTGACTACTGTTATTCGTAAATTCCTGAGTTTTGACAATTATCGGCTCTGATGTAATCTCAAGAATCTCCGCACTCTGAACAACCAGAACCATTTGTACCTGCGACCAATTGTACTTCTTGTAGAGGTCACCCCACGGAGTTGGGCTGTGAAGATACGCATCGTTTGGCTTCCTGCCGAAGTATGCTTTGACAGCATCTTTAAGCTGTTTATCACCAAGATGGAAAGTTGTCTTCTCTTTATCCTTAATAACATGTTGTACAGTTCCTGTAGCGTTTACGCTTGATGCCGACTTATCATGACCGGCAACGATACTGATGCTGATACCCATAATATACCTCCTTGATTAACTATCTTTTTATTCTTAATTTAAAATTTTCAATTTCGCTTTACTTTTCCCTTCTAAATTAAACAGGATAATAATTATATTGTTGTGCTTCTGTACCTGCATTGTAAAGACGAATTTTATTACCATTCGCATGCATTTTGGGATTTTTCTGAGTTAATACACCTTCAACTTTATTATCTATCTCAACATTGAGTTTTGCCTTGCTTGTGATTGAACCAAATAACTGGGTAAAAAAGGTATGTGGAGTTGCTCCTGCATAAATAGTAGTCCATTGACCAGTATTAAGAATTCCTCTTTCTTCTGTATTCTCACCCATTTTTTACTCCTTTCTTTAGTTTATTATATTGGTTTATAAAATTTGAAATACACTAAACGAGATCCCCCTCCTTCCCCTTATGCAACTATTGCCTGTAACTGTTTAACTAACAAGCTTACCTGCATTTTAGAACACAGTAGAAAAATGTCAAGTAAAACAATTTATTATATATTCTTCTCGTTTTACTTATTGAAATATTCTCTTTGAATTACTGGCTGGGAAATTTTATTACTGGGACCATCTCCTCTGGAAATATTGACAGATACTTTTCCATCAAGTGCCTGAAATATTTCAGATACATCGCTATGTGTAAAGCCCGGACAAAGTATAATGGCATTTATCTTCTCTTTTTCGTAGATACTTTTGGAAACCTTTATTGCTTCATTTTGATTTTTCACCAAAGCCTTGCCATCCGGAAAAGTAGCTATGATTTTTAACGTTTGTTAGCATTTCGTTGTTTCTTATTAGATGTACAAAATTTTTTATTTTCTTTACGTTGTAATTGTTTTGCATTTCCAGAAGTTACAACACTTTCTCCTATTCTTTTTTCTAATTTTTTCCTTGCCACTCCTGCAATTTCACCACCTTGTCTGGCAATTGTCTTACTTTTTGATAAAGTTTTGGGATTCTTCTTTTTCGATATTTCTGTTGTTGAGGCTTCTGCAAGCATATTTAAAACCAATTCCAAATTTGTCATATGGTCACGAAGATTTTCCTTTTTCAATTCTTTGAAATATTTATATTCTTTCGTTGAAAATCCAGACCATGCTTTTGTAATTTCATCCGTAAGGATTGCATATTCTATTCCTTTTTTTATTCCATGAAAATCCCATTCATCAGTCAATTCTTTTCGAATTTCTATACTTTTAAGTCGTTGATTTATCCAGTTTTTGGAATAACCTTTTTTTAGATACGTTTCCATTGCTCTTTCAAAAGATAATTCAGGATCTTCAGTTTCTTCAATTCGTTCATATCCAACTTTAGCCAACCATCTTTTGAAGGGTTCTGCTTTAGGCGAAGGAATAGATTGGATAATTCTCAAAAGCCCTTCTGTATCAGAACAATCTGTTACTCGCATTTTACCGTCAGGAGCCGGTAGTTTCAATTGTACGATATTTTCGTACAGTTCATTATAACCTTCTTTAACAAGCTTTCTTTTTAAATCGCTCCAATATCTTCTAGGGTTATTACTACCGGTAAGAGTTTCAACAATATCTATTATTGAAAAGTACCACTTTTCAGATTCATTATCCCAATGAACTCTAATTTGTTTTGATTCAAACAATTTGATCGAAGTTTCTTTTTTCATATTCGTAATTTATTTCAAAAGAAATTCAAAGATAAAAAAAGCAATTGGTTCAATATATAATTTTTCATTTTTCGTATGATTTAATTTGTACAGCATTTTCGTCCCTTTTTATGTTGCATAACGGTTTGGCTATGTGTAGTGCGGATTTTCGAAGCACTTCACTTTCAATCTGCTACTAAATTTCATTACTTGCATAATCTTTCAATTTACGATGAATCCCACATTACGTATATCCTTTATTGTAAGGCATTATTCCTTCACTAATATATGTAAGTATTCTTCTGTACTATCTGCTTTATGATTTCTATTTTTATCTTTATCTGCTTTAAATCGTTTATAATTTGTTGTTGCAATATCATACTTCCCGTATTTGCTCATTATTTTTTTTACATCATCAACCGACATTAAACCTTCATTATTATAACTTAAAAATATGTAATTAAAGTTGGCGTTTTTAATCAAGTTCTTTAATTCACTTAAAATATAATTTTTACTACAATATTTTGATTTTTGATAGTTTGGTAATCCAGTTTTCCCTTTGGGTTCAAACTCGTCATATTTTGCTATTGTGTTTAACATATGATAATTAGATCCATATTGTCTTGCATTATAAGGAGGGTCTAAATAAAGAATATCCCCACTTATTTCTTTAATTAATTCATTACTATCTTTGTTAAATACCAAATGCTCATTATCATTAATTTCAAAATTTGCAGGTTGTAGAACGAATTCTTTTTGTGCAGATTTTTTAAGATGTTTTAAAAACGCACCATAAACAGAAGCGGTATTAGCAATTTTGTCAGCACTTTCTAATAAACTTGCCAATAAAAAATAATATTGGTTAGATTTTATTTTGTTAGTTGTTTTCCATTTTTCAATTTGCTGTCTAATCGTATCTATTTTTTTACCGTTATGGTCAGAAAAATACTGTCGTTCGCTTCCACTTCCTAAACAATAATTTTTAAATACAAAACCATTCTCAACAAGTAGTAATTGGTTTAATTCTTCGATTAATTGTTCTTGTTCTTTTAATTTATTATGATTTTCGATATAATTTTTATTTAAAACGAAACTGTAATATTCAAAATCATTTGAAATCACTTGTTTAACTTCTTGTTTAAAATTTCTACCAACTATACCAGTACCGGCAAAAATATCACAAAATATTTTATCAGATAAATTATTTCCAACAACTGAATAAACTGTTGATTTTATAAAACTTGATAACTTGTGTTTTGATCCAATGTAATTCATCTAATTTCCAGATAATAATATTATAAAACAATTAACTTTATAAGTTTTAATCCTTTCGGTTGGCTTTCCTCTATTATGAGTGTATTTAAAAGTAATTTCCAATGGATTGTCCAAATCTGTATCCTCAATTGTTTTTGCAATTTTGCCAATAGAAACTTCCTCATCTAAATACACAACTAATAATCTACTATCAGCACCAAATCTACCTTCGTCTTGATATTTGTAGAGATATTCTGCAACTTTTCCCGGATTATTCATTGCTTGCTCTTTCCAGTTTTCACCATAGTTTCTTTTAAATTCACTTGTTGGACTTTTTGCTACTTTTTGGTCAAAAGATATACCATTAATAAAAAAGTCAACACCTCTTCTATGATTTAAAGTTGGAAGAATATTTCTATTTTTCTCAAAAATTAAAGTTTCAATAAAGTCATTCCTTACGGTATTTATCTCTTTTATTCTTCTATATTTAACAGCAGCATGTTTAACTTTTCTATCTTTTTCCTCACCAGAATTTTGTTCCGAATTAACCCTTTGAACAAAACTATCAAAATCACCTTGTGAAAAAGGCCAAGAAATTTTATCAAGTTTTAATTTTTTCCATTCATCAAGTAAAATATTCATTACTCTATATGAATCTTTGCCACTGTTATATTTTTTAGATTTTTTGAATAACTGCCTAATTATAGACTCCCCGTTTTCAAAATCCCAAAACTCAACAATTTTTGTCCACAATTCATTTGTGCTTAAATTTAATACAGTATTGCCTTTATTTTTACCTTTTGTAATTTTCCTAAAAGACAATTCAAACTCTTTCTTTTTTTGTAATTCTAACAAAAATATTTCCGCATTTGCTTTATTTCCAAAAATCTTTTTGGCTGTGTCTGTTGAAAAGTTATTTCTTAAATCCATTAAAACTCCTTTTTAAAAACTATAATATATTCATGTTTGAAAATATAATAATCACTTTTCAATGCTCTATATTTCCATATTCCACCTTGTCCTATTTTCCCTCTATTCCCTTCAATATTTTTCACAATTATTCCTTTTAATTTCACTTTAAACTTCCTTTTGATAGCGTCAATTATGTAAAAAGATAAAGGGATTACTTCGCTCTTTTTATAAATATCACCAATTACTATTGCAAAGTAACGATTAGTTTCTAAATATTTCAAACCATTTTCTGCTACTTTATTAAAAGTTTTTACAAACTGAGATAAATCCGATATTTGTGATAAATCTTCTTGTTTGTTTGTGAATTTAACAATATCCATATATGGTGGATGCATTATTAGAAACTGAACTTTATCAGAGTGCAATTTTGCAAGTGATTTTGTAATTTTATTATTAAATTCACTTGTATTTGAAACATCACAATTTTGAATATCAAACTCAATTTTTTCAGAACTTTTCATTTTATCGTTCACGAATGATATAATTTCGTCATTAATATCAAATCCAATAAAATTTCTATTCAAATTTTCACATTCAAAAAGAGTAGTTCCACTACCAAGAAAAACATCAAGTATAATTTCTTGTTTTTTTGTGTATCTTTTTATTAGTTGATAAGGAATTTGTGGTATAAAATTACCGTGATATTTATTTGAATGTTTGCCTTTTTTATCTCTTTCTCCAATTATCCATAAACTATCAACATTTATATCAATATCTTTCCAATTTTCTATGTCTAAATCATTAAATTTCATTCCTTATTTTTTTTCTTTTGTTCTAATGCCCGACAACTATTGTATAAACTCATTAAACCAAATTTGTATGTCTAACCTCAACTAATAAAACAATTAATACTATTAAAAATATAATTCTTTAATGTTAGAAGTCAATTTTTTTCTTCCGCACCGAAAATCTGTAGCCTACACCTAAAAATCAATTTATTAACTTATTTATTGAGAAATGTTATTTTATTGCAAAGCTTATAAAGAGCACAACTTAGATATTAATCATCTCTTTTATGTTTACGTGCTTTTTGAGCAATTGTTCTAACAACGCTACTCTTTTAGTATCATCTTTTAGCAATAATGCCTCTATACCATCAACTTGCTTTGCTATTTGGTATGTATCAAGAGATACGGTTAACAATGGAATATTACACTCAGATGCTTTTGAAATGATATTTGATTCGGGAAGAATATTATTGGTAAGAATAATACCTGTAGTATCACTCTCCAAAGCAGCAAGTATCATATCGCTCCTATCACCACTGGTTATTATGAGTTTATTTTCCTTTTTAAATAGGGGATTTTTAACCGCTGCACTGGCAGACATATCTCCGACAAAGACATTCTTCACAATATTATTCAATCTATCTTCGCCAGCGATAACTTTCGCAAATAAACAATCGGATAAATAACTAACCGAAGGATATGTCAATTCCGATTCATACGGGATAATACCAAATACATTTATACCCATTGCAGTTATATCATTCAGATATGTATTTTTGAAGTCCTCAACGTCATGTACCTTATTTATAATTACTCCTCCGAAGTCTATATTTGCCATATTGATATACTTTTTAATAAACGTAATATCATCACTGATAGAGTCATCGGTACCACTAATAACAATTATCAATTTGCCATTTATATGTTTTGCTACAGATATTGCATCAAGATGTACGGAAACACCGTATGTTAATTTTTCCCCTCCTTCAACAAACAATACATCTTTATTTTTCCCTGTATTAGCTACACTTTCAAGAAGTTTTTCTTTTGTTCGTTCTTCATTATACATATATCTGATCTTAGAATGCTGAAACCCAATAGTTACATCCTCAGGGAGTTTCTCCAACCCAAGAATGTTTGTCAATAAAGCAGAATCATAATCCCATAATCTTTTTTTACGGTAGAGTAATCTATCTCCAAAAGGTTTCATATATCCAATTCTTTTTTTCAATGCTTTTGCTATTCCAAGAATTACACTGGTCTTACCTGCATTTTTACGCATAGATGCTATTATCAATTTATTCATTTATATTACCTCCATTATAATTTGAAAGTTAAGATTCTAACATCCAAAATTTTTACTCCCTCACCTTGTTCATATACTACAAGAGGATTGATTTCTATATCTGATATGCTATCACATTTCTGGAGAATTGTGCCTATTTTAATTATAATGTCAATGATACTATTAATATCCTTTTTTTTCTCTCCCCTCACACCCAAAAGAAGAGGATACGATTTTATTGCTTTTATCATAGACATTGCTTCCCTATTATCTAAGGGAAGAGCTCGGAATGAAACATCTTTCATAACTTCTACATATATGCCTCCAAGCCCAAACATAACAATCGGACCAAACGTTTTATCTCTTCTGGCACCAATTATAATTTCAGTACCGGGCTTGACCATTTCAACTATTTCCACTCCTTCAATAATCGCATCAGACATATATTCTCTGCAATTATGGATTATCGCCTGATATGCATCAATCACTTCTTCTTTATTCTCCAGATCTAAAGCAACCCCACCAACATCACTTTTATGAACTATATCTTTTGATACAACTTTCATCACTACCGGATAACCTATTTTTTCTGCATACATCACAGATTCATCCATATTATGTCCAACATAACTTTGGAGTACATTAAGCCCTGCTGCTTGCATTATACCAGCTGCCTCATACGATAGAAGGAATTGTCTTTTATCTTGTTTGACTTTTTCTATAATACCTTCCGTTAAAGATGTGTCAATTTCTATTTTTTTAATATTATCATCTATACTTATTGAAGAAGTAACGTTTTGGTAGTTAACATACATTGCTCCAAAACACGATACCGCCTCGCAAACATCAGAGAATATTGGAACACCTTTGCCCCTGAGATCACGTATGCCATTTTCTATTTCAATTCCTCCTAAAAGAGAAAATACGATTGGCTTTGCTGATTTATTCTCTAAATAAATTTTTTCTATTGCCGGTAGAAATTTATCAGCACCCAAAACTGCTGTTTCACAACCTAAGCATATAATTGAATGAATGTTTTTGTTTTTAAAAGTTGCATTAAGAGCATTCTCATACCCCGTAATTGTTGTCTGACCTGTAAGGTCTATTGGATTCTTTACTGAGCCAAAGTTCGGAACTAAACTTTCAAATGTTTTCTTTATATTCTGATTGTTATCATATAAAGTTACGTTATATTTTTCACAGGCATCTGCAGATAGGACTCCGAGTCCTCCTCCATTCGTGATTATAATAGTATTGTTCCCTTTAGGTATAGGTGCATTTGCAAGAAATTTACACCAGATAAGAGCTTCTTGAATACTTTCCGCTCTCATAACACCACATTGTTTCATAATATCTGAAAAAATTTCATCTGCTCCCGCTAACGAACCTGTATGTGATGCTGCTGCTATCGCTCCTCTTTTTGAGCTTCCGGATTTTATTACAACTACGGGTTTCTTCTTCGTAGTTTTCTTTAATATGGTAACAAGTTTTTCTCCGTTTTTTATTCCTTCAATATACATTAAAATAACCTTAGTGTTTTTATCTGATACTAAATATTCTAAAATATCAGCTTCATCAATATCCGATTTATTACCAACTGAAACAACACAGGAAAGTCCGATATTTTCAATTTTAGTTTTGCCAAACATTGCAATACCGAGAGCTCCGCTTTGAGTTATAATAGCAACATTACCGGGGTTCACGTCTTTGGGACCAAAAGTAGCATTTATTGATACCATAGATGAATAGATTCCAAATATGTTTGGTCCTAAGACACGCATTCCGTGTTTATGAGCATAGTCAACAATTTCCTTTTCTTCTTCAATATTTCCAATTTCTGAAAAACCTGATGTTATTATTACAAGAGATTTTACTTTCTTTTTGGCACACTCTTTTACAATATCAAATGTATATTTTGCAGGTATTACAATAAGTGCCATATCAACATTGCCATTAATATCATCAAGTGATTTAGATGCCTTTATATTAAGTATTTCTCCACCTGCAGGATTTACAGGATATATCTTACCGGCATATCCACTACATATAATGTTTTCAAGTATTTTATATCCAATTTTATTCTTATTATGAGATGCTCCTATAACTGCAACTAAACGTGGTTCAAATAAACATTTTATATCCTGAATTTTATTACTCATTATGCTCCTTGAATTTCATTTTCAGTTCATATACTCCTTCAATATTACGTTTTTTAATATCAAATCCCATTTTTTCAAATAAATGAAGCATAGGTATATTATCTATAAGCACCTCTGCAGTAAAACCTAATAGTCCTTGTTTCTTCGCCAGATAGGTTAAATAAGAAATCAATTCTATACCGATTCCACTATTCTGGCATTTATCTCTCACCACAAATGCAATATCTGCAATATGTATGTGTTCCTCTACGAAATATTGTCCTATTCCCAAAATTTCTTCCTTTTCATTTTCTTCTTTTACTGCAAGAATTATTATTTCTTTACTATAGTCAATTATAGTAAATTCCTGTAATCGTTCATGTGGCATATCTTTCCTTACCGAAAGAAATCTGCGATATGTACTGCGATCGGAAAGGGAATAGAAAAAATCTTTTAATAAATGCTCATCGCTTATTTTTACAGGTCTCAGGAGTATTGGAATTTCACTTCTTGTAGTTCTATGTACTTCCAAGTGCTCAGGATATTCTCCTTTTTTCCCGGGAATAAATGCTTGATCTTTGTATATCAAATTCAGTTTTTTGGATTCCTCTATAAGCCATGCTCTGAATTTCGGATGGGCTATAGCTATTAATTCCATTGCACGCTCTCTAATATTTTTCCCATGTAAATATGCTATTCCATATTCTGTAATAACATAATAAACATCGCCTCTATTTAGTGTAACACCTGCTCCTTCCTTAATGAATGGTACAATTCTTGAAACTTCACCATTCTCTGCAGTTGATTGAATAGTAAGTATTGTTTTACCGTTACGCGACAGGACTGCACCTCTCATAAAATCTGCCTGTCCTCCTATTCCGCTATAAAACATTTTCCCTATAGATTCTGCCGTTGCTTGTCCTGTAAGGTCTATCTCCAAAGCACTGTTTATTGCAGTCATATTATTATGTTGAGCTATAAGCAATGGGCTATTTGTGTAATCAACCGTTTTAAATTCTATAAAAGGATTATCATCTAAATATTCATAAGTTTTTTTTCTTCCCATACAGAATGTTGCTACTGTTTTCCCGCGATTAACAGTTTTTCTTGTGTTATCAACAGCACCTTTTTCCATCAATGCTACGATACCATCAGTTAGAAGTTCTGTATGTACCCCAAGATGTTTTTTGCTCTGAAGATTAGTTAAAATTGCATCAGGAATACTTCCGTATCCTACTTGTATAGTATCTCCATCTTGAATTAGACGTGCAACATATTGTCCTATTTGCTGTGCGATTTCATTGTCTGTAGAGTCGGTATATTCCAATATAGGTTCATTATGAGGTATTACAAAATCTATATCTTTGATGTGAATAAATCCATCTCCATGAATACGTGGCATATTTGAATTTACCTGAGCTATTACCAAAGAACTCTGTTCCGTAGCCGCTTTAACAATATCAACACTTACACCTAAACTCATATACCCGTGGCTATCCGGTAGTGATGTCTGTATTAGGGCTACATCAATTGGTACTATCTTCTTAGAAAACAGAGCAGGAATTTCTGACAAAAATATTGGCGTATAATCTGCAAACCCCTTATTGATTGCATTTCTTGTATTCTTTCCAATAAAGAAAGAATTATGTCTAAAATTACATTTGAATTTTTCATCCGCATAAGGAGCAAGCCCAAGAGTCCATACCTGAAATACTTCGGCATCAAAAAAAGCTTTTGGATGAGACTGCACATAATTCATAAGAGCACTAACAAGATATTGTGGCTCACCACAAGCTGTACTAATAAATATTCTATCACCTCGATGAATATGACTAAATATCCTGTCTTCTGTCGCAAACTTTTCGGGATACATCTCATTCATATTTTGTAAATTTTTGCTTGTGCAATTTCCTGCTTTCATTTTATGCTATTTCTTTTCCTGTCCTATCTTTAGGTTCATTGTCCAATCTTTCCCCAAAATTATACCTAAAAACTAACCTGTCAACTTATTTAATTTGAGAATATTATAATGAATAAATAAAATAATTTCCGACTACCTCAACTAAAAATAATACTTGGCAATAAGTTCTGTTTTCAGCTTAGAGATTTTCGAACCATATTCCGATTGAGAGCTTCCTGATAATCCAACAACCTTCAAATTAAAACTAATATTATCAAACCGTTTATAATTTAAATCCATACCACCAAGAAAGCTGTTATCAGTCATATTATATAGCAGATACAAAGAAGGCGTAAAATAAAGGATACTAAAAGGTTCCGGATGCTGAATTTTGAAATAGAAATAATGATTCATAACAAACTGCCTGTTCATTGTACTAAACCACGGGAGTTTTATTTTATTAATATTTTGAAGATTGCCTGAATCAACAGCATCACTAACGGCAGAATACCATTTATCCGTTTCATCAGAAGATAATCCTGCCCCATTATAAATATATTCAATAAAAAAAGTTGAATTAAAGGATGCCAGATAACGCGTTCCAACAATAGATTGAACTATACTTTCTTCATCTTGAGATATTATTTGCCCGTCATCCAAGATGATATTTTTACTTATTTTCGGCAAATACGATAATTCACTATGTACTTCCCAGTTTGTTAAAAGATTGTGCGAGGTGGTAAAACCAATACGATAATCAGATAAATCGGAAAAAGACAGGTATAAATCATAATCCGTATTAAAAAGCAAAAAATAAGTATGAGAAAAAATCCAATTAGTATTACTTTCTCCGTAATCATTATTCAGTTCATTGTAAACAGGAAGAAAAACAAATTCCTGTGAAACGGATTTAAGCACCTGCGATGAAAAACTTTTTACATATTGGATAGATGCTGTATAGTAACCTTCCAGTAAAGCATCAATATCATTAACATCCTTCTGGCGACTCGCATAAGAAACCGGATTATAGACATAACCTTTCCCCCACTTGTGCAATTTTTTTCCAAGCAAGACATTCCATTTCGGATTAAATTCATACTTCATATATCCTTCAAGCATAGAAGAGTAAAATTCCCGACTGTTTTCCGTAGCATTATATACATATCTTCCATCAGTGGATACAAAAAGGAGAAAACCGTTTTTGGTGATTTTAAGTGAAGGAGAAATAATTGACAAGTAATTATAAAGCAATCTCGGCTGCTCACTTTGATTTGGATATTTCAGTTGCCAAGACAAACTATTCTTTTCAGGAAGAATAAAAGATGTGCGAATTTCCGATGTTCCGAAAAATTCAATCGGTTTTTTGTCAAACTCCGAAGCATCAAAGTTGTATTCCTCTGCAGATACAACAAAAGCATACAGTATTACAATAAATAATAAATACCGTTTATTCACGTGAGTTATTTTCTTAAATCCGGCACTTTAGACATATACTGTATAGTAAAAACCTCATCGGAAAATTTACGTATCTTCATCTTAGCGTAAATCATTATTGATTTGAATCCTTGATGCAAAGGACTGTCTGTTTCTATAACAGAAGGTCTAATTATACCTTTTCCTAATTGTTTTATATCCTTGAAGTAGAGAGTTTTTATAAGCATATCGGAAGCTGTATAGCATTTTATTACTGTAGGCACACTGTTTTTTTTATCAACGGTCATTATCAATTTATCATACGCTACACTTCCTGACTTCGCTTTAAGAGTTAGCAAATAGATTTTATCTTCCTTTTTAAATTCGACACAATCATATTCTTCACTGTAATCAAGTCGCATAATATCAGAATTGTTAAACACTCCTCCGGTTACCGATTGCATACTGGTTATACGAAGCGGTTTACCTACAGTAGGAATATAGAGCCACATATTGTCGCCCAACCTTAGAGTAGAACGTCCGACTTCCGTTTTTGGTGAAAGAAAAGTTGTTACCATCTTGTCTTTACCCTTTTTAGCTGCATAAAGCACAAACTCTTTTTTATTGCCGTTTGGTTCAATGTTAATCAATTTTCTGTAGGATTCAAACGAAACAGGTGAAAGGTTACGGTCAATTTTTTTAAGCAGTATGTTTCCCTCAACATTAATAGTAGTACTGTCTTGAGAATATACCGCATTAGTAAATAACATCAGAAATCCGACAAGAATCATTATTGGTTTTTTCATTTTTTCCCCTCCTTTTGATAAATTTTGGAGTGCAGTAGCTTGCTACTGCGTTGTGCAAAAGCAAGCTTTTGCATTCCATATCTCCCACATAAAACTTATCATACGAAACTAAATCCATTAAGACTAACGCCATAAATTATTGTAATATTAAAGAACTCTACTACTCATCTTTAAAAACCGTTTCAACGGTTTACAAAACTTTCAATTTATGCTTCTCTTTATAGAAACCGTTAAAACGGTTATAACCCTCTATTACCTCTCATTCACCACGATAAATCGTGGTGCTAACCTCACCTTACAAATACTGCTCACTGGGTAGATAGGACTTTTATACCCTATCAAATTAATTTTTACTCAATATGGCAAGGCATAAAAGCCTTGCCTACCTTACCTTTTTATAAATACTTGCCTTTTACAAATTCCTTTTTTGGAGTGCAGTAGCTTGCTACTGCGTTGTGCAAAAGCAAGCTTTTGCATTCCATATCTCTAAACACCTTAACTATGTCGCAGAGCATCTACAGGATTCATATTTGATGCTTTTATCGCAGGTTGTAAAGAAGCGATAACTGCTACAATTGTTGATATAACTGTAATAACTGCCATCTGCCCAAAAGGTATGGACGGATTTATAAGAATATTATCATTTCTGCTAAAGGCAATTGTTATATGGGAATATTTGGCAATTATTATAAGAATTGTTCCAATCAATGAGCCGACTATAGAACCGAAAAAGCCAAGAAACAGTCCTTCAAGCAGAAACATACTTCTTATTTTACCCGGCAAGGTTCCTATTGCGGCGAGTGTTCCAATTTCGTTGATTCGTTCATATACTGCCATAATCATTACATTGAGAATACTTATAAGCACGATTGCTATAAGAATGACCTTAATAAATATAGCCATTAAATCAATCATCCTTGCAATGCTGTAAAATGGGGATAATTTTTCCCATGAATGCACTTCAAGTACGGGTTTGTCTTTACTATTCTTAATCCCTGCAATAGAAGCGGAAAGCTGTTTCATTACAGGGTTAAGGTCTTTAATCTTTTTTAATCGGATAGCGATTTCACTGTATTCCGGTTCACTCATTCGCAGGATTATTTCAGCATCTTTAATATGTATGTATCCGTATTTACCTGTAGGTCCTACAACGGATTCTATGATTCCGGCGATTTTAAGATTCTGCCCATTTACCGAACCATCGGCATTATTTACAATAAGAACAATATCCTGTCCCACTTTTAAATCCATACCTTTTGTAACAAGTTCAGGAAGAAGAATTTCCCCTTCCTTGAGCATCTTTCCCTTTTTGATTCGTGAAGCCATAAGAGGTGTTACAATTGATTCATCTTCAGGATTAATTCCAGCTACTTTTATATTGGTTGTTTCCATATAATTACTTAACATTCCACCCATAAGAATACGAGTTGAATATGCTTCTATTTGAGGTGTTTCATTTAGAATGTTTTCTATCTTTTTCATTTGCTTTTCATTAATTGTTTTATCAAGAGGCAGGTTGTCCAAAGAGCTTACGTATCCTTTTCTGTGTATTTGAATATGCCCCAGCATCGAGTCGGTTATTTGTCCTATCATCATATTTTTAAACGCATCGGATAGGGCAGAAAATAATAATACGGCAATAATACCAACACTTATGATAGATATTGTAAGACCACTACGACGTTTTTGTCGGTAAAGATTTTTAAATGCAATATTTAATAAATTACCCATACTTTACCTCCTCGCTTTTTTGGATAATACCGTCTTCCAGTGTGTGTATAATATCTACTTCACCTACAATTTTTGTATCATGAGTTGAAAAAATAAAAGTAACACCGCTTTCGTCGCGCAATTTTTTCATCAGGTTTATAACCATATAAGCAGATTCGTGGTCTAAGTTCGCAGTAGGTTCGTCGGCTAAAACAATACGAGGTGATGTCGTTAATGCTCTTGCTACCGCCACTCTCTGTTTTTGTCCTCCTGAGAGCTGGTCGGGGAATTTATCTTTCTGGTCAAGCATATTAACTTTACTAAGGAGGGAATGGACAATCTCTTTACGTCTTTCTTTGGGAGTCTTTTTTACCATTATAAGCGGATATTCAATATTTTCAAATACCGTAAATACCGGCATAAGATTAAAATCCTGAAAAATAAATCCTAAGTTTTCTCCGCGAAACATAGCTCTTTCTTTGGAGTTAAGCAATCCTATATTTGTGTCGGCAACTGTTACCGTACCCTTTGTTGGTGTATCTAATGCCCCTATGATATTAAGCAGAGTTGTTTTGCCACTGCCTGAAGGACCCACAAAGGAAACGAATGTACCTTTCTGAATATCTACCGTTACATCTTTGAGGGCAGGAACATCCACCTCTCCAGCTCTGTAAACTTTTCGGATATTCAAAAGCTTTATTATTGTTTCCATTAAAATCTCCTCTCTATTAATACGGTTGTTTATACTAATTTATTTATTTAATTTTTCTTAAAAAAATATATCGGCTTAATTTCAGAAGTCAATTTTTTTATTGATGGACAAATTGTAGCGTCGGGTCTCCGTACCCGACGAATTCCCACACCCGTAGCGTCGGGTCTCCGCACCCGACGAAATATAGCATCTATGTTTCCCTGTCCGTATCCTAATCGTCCGATACAGAGTTTGGACGCTACATTCCTGTAAGGAAATGGATACTACATATCTACCTACTATACTCCATTATTTATCATCATTTTTTTCAAGTTGCTTTTTTATCATTTTATCAAAATCGCTTTCAAGCAAACTATCCTGAATGGGTTTATACCTGTCGTATTCTTTTTCTGCAAATGATTTTGCTATTGCGACTGTTACTTTTCCGGCATTTTGCAGAATATCTTTTTGATTAAATTGCAAAAAAGCATTTAATTTTTCTGCCCAATCTTTCATAGTCATTACTATACCTTGCTCTGCTTGGTCTTCGGCATAATCTAAATACATTGTTACAATACGATTTAATGGTTTTAGTTCTTTTTCTGAAAGGTAATTTTTTGCAATTGAAACATCTGATTTCCGAATCTTACCATCAGGTGAATTTTTCCAAGATGTTAAGCCCATTTTTTCTTTATTGTGGTCGGCTCTCGAAACAATAATCTCGGCAGCAGTTTTACCAGTAATAGCCCAATGCAGTTTATTTTGAACAGTAGCAAAAAACTTTTTTGTTGTTTCCGACTCATATTCATAGTCGATGCTGCACTCGGCATAAATATCTGTGATTTGCTGATACAAACGCCTTTCGCTACTGCGAATATCCCTGATTTTTTCGAGCTGTTCTTTAAAATAGTCTTCCCCAAAAAGTGGTTGTGGATTTTTTAATCTTTCCACATCCATGGTATAGCCTTTAATGATAAACTCTTTTAATACAGTAGTTGCCCAAATTCTAAATTGCGTTGCCCGTTTTGAGCTTACACGATAACCAACCGCAATAATGGCATCAAGATTATAAAATTTTGTGGGCGTACTTTGTATTTTGTCTGTAATAGCACCATGTTGAGTGGTTAGTTCCAAAATGGAACATACCACTTTTTCGTTTAATTCACCACTATCGAATATGTTTTTAAGATGTTTTGTAATTGCCGGTCTTTGCACATCAAAAAGCTCTGCAATCTTTTTTTGAGGCATCCAAATGGTCTCATTTTGCAAAAGCACATCTACTTTAACATCTCCGTTTGATGTTTTATAAAGTAAAAACTCTCTATTTGGTCTATATTTTTCTAAATCCATATTTTTATTCCGAATCTTCTTGGGAAAAATATATCGGTTTAATTTCAGAAGTCAATTTTTTTATTGATAGACAAGATAATAACTCAGAGTTGTGAGTTACGAGTTGTGAGTAGCGTAGAGTCTCCGTACTAAAAGTTATGAGTTTCGAGTTCAGAGTTGTGAGTTGTGAGTTCTGAGTTACAAGTTGTGAGTAGCGTCGGGTCTCCGCACCCGACGAAATTTCCCTGCACCCGTAGCGTCAGGTCTCCGTACCCGACGAAATATGATTGATTTTTATCAAAACAGAGCAACTCACTATAATGGACTATTAATCTGTTGGGAATTGCTCGTCGTATAATTGTCTGTAAATTGAACAATCCTTATAGAGTTCGGAATGTTTACCTTCGCCAATAATTTTATGATTATCTAAAACAATTATCCTATCTGCATTATTCATTCAATGTACTTTCTAATGTTTCTTTAAATTCATTTTCGTTTTCATTATTGTAAAATGGCACTCCTGTTATTAAATATTTATCAGAATCAATTTTAACAGTCATTTTTTTCTCTCTAATTTCCTTTAAGAAGTCCTCTTTCCATTTATCGTGAGGTTTTAAATAATCTCCTTTTGGTTCAATAAACACTTGATAAGTTAATTCTTTACCTTTTTTCTGTTTGCAGAAAAGCACAAAGTCTGGTTCAAATGCTCTACCCAATTTATCAATGATTTTAATTTCTCTTTCGTTACGAATTAGATAAATATTTTCAAAGGATTGTTCCAAATACTCAAATCGTCTGGCAAACATTTTTACAAATGCTTTTTCTTCGATTGTTCCGAAGTTTGCATTGTAAACATACCATTGAGGTTCACTTACAATATCAAATTGACCATCAGCTCTTAAGCTGTCTTTGTAAACTTTTATTTCCTTATTCTTAAATACTTCATGAATATATTTGTTAATGTATCCTGAGCCTTCATATTCGGTCAAGTTAGATTTTATTTCAGATTCAATAGTTTGTAATAAACCTTGAACAGCTAATAAATAGTCGAAGTTTGAAATATTAGCAAGTCTTGTTTTTGAACCGTTGAAAATTATCTCTAAACCACCGAGATAATCCTTACTTTCAATAAAATTGGATACCGATTCTACATTTGGAAAATATCGTTCTAAACTGTCAAAATAAAAAAACGGATTTTGAGCCAAAGCATAGCGAATAATGTGTTTCTGAATTTCAGAAACAAAAATATCTTTTTGTTCGATTTTTTCTGTTTTAGTTTCTTTTTCCTCTTTGGCAAAAACTCCTGACATTTGACCGATTCCAGATGAAAGCATAAAATCAAAGTTGCGTTTTGAAACTCCCAAATCGGTAAATGACTTTACATTGTTGTAACTTTTCTCAACTTTTTTATTGTAAATAACTTTACCGGTTTTGTAAAAGTCAGTTTTTTTAAAATCTAATTTTAGAGTAAGTTGTTTGGTTTCCAATTTATCTTCATCTTCATAAATACCGGATTCCACCAGTGCTTTTTTCAGTTCTGAAATGTATCGGCTATCCTCTTTAGTGTGATAATATAATTCTTCTAATATTTTTAAATCATTAGAAGTATCATCATCATATTTTCGTGTGTATTGGTCTTGCCCTTCTGCTATCGTAAAAGGGAAATACCTTGCACCCCTGCCTATTAATTGAGCTTCTGAAAGTGTTGTTTTTCCAGGGGTTCCGGCTCGTCCATCACGCCCTTCATACAAACGTACAATATCAAATAAGTTTAAAACATCCCAGCCTTCATTCAGTTTTTGAACAGCAAAAACCGCTCTTATTGGATTGTTTTCATCTTCCAATGTGTTTAAGCGAATTTGGTTTAATTCCGCTTCCTTATCGTTATTAGCACTAATACAGTTTTCCTCTTTGAAATTTGATTTTGTTCGTTTTGCAATTTCATTAGCAGAAAGGTTTTTACTCTCAAAAAATGCAAATGCTTTTTGAACAATGGAAACGGTAGAAGTTTTTTTAATGTTCTCAACCATTTCAGCCGAAAAATCATCAATCAATTTATGAAAGTTGAGTTTGTTCTGTTCTGATTCCTTTATGGTTTGTTTTGCTTTGAAAAGAATTACAGGCTTTAAATTAATGCCTTTTGATGTTGCTAACTCTTGACGATATAAATTTAAGATAAGGGCTTGTATAACACGCTCTTGCTCATCATACAAAGACCTGATTAAATTAATTTCCTTAGAATATTTATCAATTCTAAATTGAGCAAGGTCGTATTTGTGAATTACTTTATCTTGATACTTATCGCTAATCTCTCTGCTTTCATAATCCAATGTTGCAGAAAACTCTAACAGAATATTTGCAAAATTCTGTTTTAGAATTTCCGTCACAGTACCCTCCCAACTTCCAAATAAATCTCCACTATTTCTTGTTGCAGAGCTTAGATGATGAGCTTCATCTGCTATCAAAACAATCTTTTTATTCTTAAAATCTTCATAGGTGACACTGTTTTCTTTGGTGTTGTTTAAGTCAAGATGAAGTTGTTGAATAGTGGTAAAATTGACATTGATATTTTGCTCGTCTGCTTCTTCAAAATTATCAACCCCCTTTATCACGACTTCTTTACCATCAATCACTATTTTTTTACTGAACAAATATTTTGAGGCATGTGGATTTAAAAAATTGTCTTTTGTTTTGTTGATGATATTGTTAGAATTGACAAAAAACAAAAAGTTACGATAACCTTTTTCATAAAGATAAAGCATTAAACCTGCCATTACCAAAGTTTTACCACTACCAGTTGCCATATTGTATAGCAAATGAAAAGGTTTATTGGGTTTACCATCAAAATCTTCATTATGGCAAAGTATATATCGTTGGAAGGATTCTGTTTGATATGCTCTTATACCATATTTTAGATTATCTACAATATAGTTTGGGACTTCTGTACGTGCAATTTCTCGTTTACCAAACTCTTGCAACAATGTATCATATAAAAATGCCATAGTGCCTACTTTTCAATTTGGTAAAAATCATTGGTAACTTGTTTTTCCTCTTTGCTTACTGCAAAATCCTTATCATCTATGGATGTAAGATTTACGTACAATTGATTTTTGTCTAACAATTCAACAAGGAGCTTTTTTTGTTGCTTTAATGACAGCTGCTTAAACTCCTCAATATGCTGATATTGTTTTTGAATATCTACATTATAGTTTAGGAAAGATCTAACTTTCATTTGTTCCCAAATAATTAGAAGTGCTTTACTGTCTTTTACTTCCTCTATTTGTTCGATAAAAGTTTGATTGTATTTCTTGAGTTCTAAGTATGTAAATGAGCCTCCACCTTGCCAATTGATTTCTTTTGAGATACCTCCTTGTTCTCCACTAATAACTTTTTCTAATCGAATTATTGGAAGCTCTTCAATATAGTTCATCTGCTCAATTCCAATATATTGTCTATTCATTTTATGAGCAACACAGGAAGTAGTTCCTGAACCAACAAAAAAATCTAAGACTATATCTGTTTCTTTTGTTGCCAATTTAATTATGCGATACAATAGTTCTTCAGGTTTTTTCCCATTTGTAAAACTTATTCCGCCTTCATTTTGTGTGTTTTGAAAATCAATATCGTCCCAAAAATCACATAAAAGCACTGCGAAATCTTCAGATATTTTCCCATTGAATAATACTTCATTAATACTTTTTAAAAGAGGGGTAAGCTGACGACCATTGTAAAACATCATCTCATCTTTTTGACCTTTATTAATAAAAAGGACCTTGTCTTTAAGTCTTCTTGATTTGTCTTTGAGCTCATTATTTTTATGGGATTGTGTTTGACATATCAAATTAGCATTTTTTTTATAGAAATCACTATGGCTTTCATTGTTAATATCAAAATCCTTGAGAGTTGATTGACTTGGCAAAATTTCTTTTTCGATTAAGACCTCAATTAATGACCTTACAGTCTCATTTTTTCTATCAAGAAAGTAATTGAAATGTGTATCCCATTTCTCCTTTCTTTTATATTGAGGATTAAATCTTGCAGAATTTGTTTTTCTGTATACAATTATAAAATCTTTCTGTTTTATAATTGTTTTATCTTTATGTACTGTTTTTGTACCACTCGGAGTAGAAGACTTAACAATAATTGTGTTTATATAATTCTCTCTTCCAAATATCTCATCACAAATAACTTTTAGATATGCTTCTTCAATTTGGTCTAAATGAATAAAAATTAAACCTGTTTTAGATAATAAATTTTTTGCTATATTGAGTCTGTTTATCATAAAACTAAGCCATGTGGAATGATTAAACGAATCGTTATATTTGAAACTATCATTTTCAGTATTAAATGGAGGGTCGATATATATCAGTTTTACTTTTCCAGCAAACTCTTTTTTTAATGAGTGCAAAGCCAAAAGGTTATTGCCTTTAATAATTAAATTGTCGGTAATGGTATCTTCCGAAAGCCCTCTTTTTTTGTTTATTTCTGCATCTCTTGTAAAACCTGTAAATACTTTTTCGTCATCTTTGTTGTAGATTTTAGCATTGGTTAAAACTTTTGGTTCAAGTAGTTGGGTAATTTCATCTTGTGCAAGTATTTCATTAAAAAATATCTCTTCTCTTTTATCTTCTTCTCGGCTTTGTCCGCCTTCAAGTACACAATCTTTAAATGGCCACACCAAAGCAACTTCATTTCGTTGTTTTAGATATTTTCCGTCAATGGTTAAACCGACCTTGTTTTTGTATTGAGTATAACTGTCATTTAAGTAGTTTTTCTGCTCTAAAAATTGAATAAACAAATTTTGATTAAATACCAAAGTGCCTTTTACTTCAATAAAGAATTTTTCTTTTAATTCTTCATTCTCAAGTAATAATTCAATTAGTCCTGCATCAAAATTCTGTGCTTTATTTATCACAACCCATTTTTTCAGTTCTCCGTTGTCAGTTACGAAGTTGTTTTCTTTCTTGAGCTGTTTTTCTAATGTTTCGTATAGTTTCATATTTCTATTTCCTTGTCAAAAATTCAATTTCGCAATTTACCAATTTCTTTGTCGAATTTGCCTGTGTATCTGCTCTTTTTTCGTATGCCGCGCAACGATTGTATAAACTCATTGTTCTTATCATTTCATATTAGCAGAATATAAACAATGTATTTATCCACACTATATAGTTTATTTTAATCAAAAAATCATCAATAAAACATACCGATTTAATTTCAGATGTCAAATTTTTTCTTTCTAATTTTTGCCAAAACATTGCAAATTACCATAATAGACAAAATCTAAAAACCAACCTGTCAAACTTTTTGTAGATGAAACTCAGGGTTGTGAGTTCGGACGCTACATTTTCCATACCCGTAGCGTCGGGTCTCCGTACCCGACGAAATTCCCACAACGAAATATTTTATTATCCATATCCTAATCGTCCGATACAGAGTTCGGACGCTACATTTTTGGGGTAACTATTTCTTGTGTTCTTTTACTTATACCAATCGGGTACCAATCGGGGTGCAGTCTGTCCATATCATAAACAACTGTCAAAGAATTTTACTATTCTTTTATACAAATCTATCTTATTTTTTGTTTTAATTATTCCATGTCCTTCATCAGGATATACAAATAACTCGCATCGCTTGAGCAACTTGTTTTTCGTTTCTAATAACTGTTCTATTGGACAACGAGCATCATGTTTGCCGTGTATCAACAAACATTTTGCTTTTATATTATCAATATAAGTAATGGGAGACCTTTCACGGTAAAGTTCCGGATTATCTTCCGGTTTTCCAAAATGTTTTTCTATAAAAGAACGGATAAACCCACGTGTGTTCTTATATTGTGTAGCCCAATTATATATTCCAGAAATACATATTCCTGCTTTCCACAGGTTAGGATATTTAGAGAGTGCAAGCAGGGTTAAATATCCTCCATAACTTAATCCGAATATCCCTATCCTATTGTTTTTTACAAACTTATGTTTTTTAAGCCATTTAGCACCCCATACAATATCCTTTAAATCTTTACCACCCAAGTCTCCTTTATTTAAATCTTGATATTTTCTCCCATACCCAGTACTACCTCTGTAATCCGGCATTAACACCGTATAACCATGAGACACCAGATACTGGACATAAGGTTCCCATCCCATATCTCCATTAATTCTAGGTCCACCATGGATATTTATGAGTGCTTTCCCTATATCTTTTTTGCACCTATAAAGGAGTGCTGGGATTTCTATCCCATCAAAACTTTTGTATTCTATAAACTCCGGTTTTACAAAATCATCTTTACAAATATCTGATGGAGTAAAGGAAACAATGTCCTCCATTTTCGTTTTGCCTATTTTACATAACTTTGGAGGAGAGAAATAAGAATATGCGAATACAATTAATTCTTTGTCAGAAATCCATTTTGTATTGTCGTAACCAAATTCGTTATCAAGCAATAATTTTATCTCCTTTCCATTTTTAAACGAGATTGCTTTAAGAAAATAATTTCCTTTTTTAAATTCTAAATAGATAATTTCCTTTCCTGAAGGAGAAAAGCTTAAAGGAATTTTTTCGTGATTACTTTTCACTATCCAATCAGTTGTCCCATTGCAGAACGAGTAAACGCCTATATCAAACACATCTATAGGATTTGCAGCAAAAATAAATTGTTTACTGTCTGGAGAGAAATTCGAAGCAAAAATAGTAAAGGGATAGAATTCTTCCTCCCCTGAATTTTTGATTTTCAGTTCCTTGATTTTTTTATTTTTCATAGAATACCAGAATATTTTTTTCCCCCCACCTCCAGAGTACTCATTTGCAAAAACTATTATTTCCCTATTAGGAGACACAGCAAAACTCCAAATAGTGGAGTCCCTTTTTATAAGTTTTTCTGCTTTATTCTCTTTTATTGACTTGAACCATATACTGTTTCTGTCAGAGATATAAAATATTGCTTCTCCATCTGGACTCCAGGTAGGTTGAATATTGTTATGCTCATTTTTTACAATAAATTTTATTCCTTTCTTGCTCCACATACAGATGTTGCTTTTTTCTTCTCCTTTTGAATCTACTTGAAAAATAATCTTATTACCATCTGGTGAAAAAGAAGGAGACCCACAAATCCCAATATTAGAGGTAATAGATTTTAAATTTCTTTTCTTTATATCAAAGATATAAACATCGAAATTTTTTCTTAAGTTTACGCTTAGGACTATTTTATTCCCCTGCGAATTTACATCAAATCCGCGTATTCTATCGGGTATTTTAATTAATTTTTCTAAATCCATTATCTTGATTTGAGCTTAATTTTTAACACTTGTTACAAAAATAAAAACTATCAGTAAATCTGAAAGATTTTGTTGAAAAGGCATTGACTGATGAGTATGTCTCTACCCGAGAGAGTTGATATATATTTGATTTTACCATCATCAAAATTATGAGATTAGAAAGTAATCTACTTTTCTCTCTTGTCCAGATAAAAAATCACAAAAAAATTAGTACTCCGCACCTGACGAAATATTTTATTGTCCGTATCTTAATCGTCCGATACAGAGTTCGGACGCTACATTTTTGGGATAACTATTTCTTGTGTTCTTTTACTTATACCAATCGGGGTGCAATTCCCTCATTTCTTCATCTGTAGGCAACGCTTCTTCGGGGATAAATATTTCTTTTTTATTATCTTCTTTGTCATGTTTGTCATGAAAATTAAATTTAAAACTTCCAAGAGGAGAGATATTAAACTCTGAGAAGAAATTAGACCCTGGCAATAAAAAGTCAATTTCACATAAAAGGTCACACCTCTCGCACAAGGAAAAACTACAACCCAAAGCTGAAAAATAATAAGGAAACATTTCTGAAGTATCTGGTATTTTAGAAATCACATACCTACAAGCAACGTACGGAGTTATAAACTTATATTTTTTGCTCAAATACACAGTACCTTCTGCCCAAATAGGACTAAAAGCAAAAGTCCCACCACCAAGCCCAAAAGAGAGAGATAGTGGGTTCCTCAATACTTGATATCTGACATCTGCAGCCAATCCGACGTAAAAGAAACGAACACCAAAGTCAGAGTTCTTTCCAAACCCTCTCCTAAAAGCCATATGTGTACGGCATAAAACATCTGTAAACTCAATATTCTCGTTATCATCCATTCCGGAAGAATCTAAGGGAAGCATCCGCATACCAATCCCAGAAGATGTTTGACCAGACTCCAAAGTTTCTCCTGTGTCCAAGATTTCCATAGTACACCCGGACAACAAGAACAAAATCAATAGAAATAAAACTTTCATTTTTAAATTTCTTTTTTGTACAATACCTCGCATTTGCATTTATGCAAGATATTTTTTAAGGAAATCTTTATAAAAACTTGACCTGCATAAAAGATGCTCGTATAGTCCTAACAAAATAATTTTTTCAAATAAAACATTAGACAAATGATAAAATTTCAAAACATAGGCATTGAGTTTCAAGGCAAATGGCTTTTCCAAAATATATCATGGAATATTGGGGACAATGATAGAATCGGATTAATCGGCGCCAATGGTACGGGAAAAACTACACTTCTACGCATTGTCACAGGAGAGATTCATTCCGATGAAGGAACTATTACTAAAAGCAAAAATTTAAATATAGGATACCTTCCACAAGAAAATATAACTTTATCAGGCAGAACACTTTACGATGAGACAATGAGTGTTTTTGAAGACGTTAACCAACTTTTTGAGGATAAACATTCAATAGAAAAAAAATTCAGTAAATTCCCATCTGGCTCCAAAGAATTTAAAGAGCTTATTGATACATACGGAGATATAGAAGAAAAAATCAATAAAATGGGAGGTTATACAATAGAAAATCAAGCAGAGAAAATACTTACCGGATTGGGATTTGACAAAAGTGACTGGCATAAGTCAACTAAAACTTTCAGTGGTGGCTGGGAAATGAGAATTGCACTCGGTAAATTGCTTCTCCAAAATCCGGATTATTTATTGCTTGATGAACCCACTAATTTTTTGGACATTGAATCAATCACCTGGCTTGAGAATTATTTAAAAAACTTTCAAGGAGGTGTAATTCTCGTTTCACATGACAGATATTTTATGGATAGATTGGTAAAAAGAATTGCTGAAATTGAAGTTGGAAAATTAACTTCTTATACCACTAATTACTCGGGTTATCTCAAAGCAAAAGAGAAACAAAGAGAATTAATTTTAAAGGCATATAAAAAACAACAAGACGAAATAGAAAGAGTAGAATCTTTTATTAAGAAATTCAGGGCAAATGCCAGCAAAGCAAAATTAGTAAAATCAAAAGAAAAGATGCTTGAAAAAATGGAATTGGTTACGATTCCCCCAAGTTCTAAAAAAGTTAAGTTCAGATTTTCACCAATACCTCGTTCCGGAGACAAAGTTATTGAACTAAAAGGAATAGAAATGAAATACGATGGGAAAAAAGTATTGGAAAACATCAACTTGCTAATACGAAGAGGTGAAAGAATTGCTATAGTAGGAGTTAATGGAGCTGGGAAAACCACATTATCAAGAATTCTCACTGATGTTATTAAACCAACCGAAGGAGAAAGAAAATTAGGTGTTAATGTTCAAATCGGATATTTCGCTCAAAAAACATTAGAAATGTTAAATCCGAAAAATACAATATTAAGTGAGATTGAACGAGTATCCACAAATGAATCGGAAAGCAGACTCAGAACTTTTTTAGGAGCTTTCCTTTTTTCAGGTAACGATGTCTTTAAGCAAGTACAAGTATTATCCGGAGGCGAGAAAACAAGATTGGCAATAGCTAAGATATTAATAAATCCCGTCAACTTGCTTATTATGGATGAACCGACAAATCATCTTGACTTAACAGGTAAGAAAGTCTTAGAGGATATGCTAAAAGCATACACCGGCACAATTATTCTCATTACCCACGATAGAGCTATAATTGATTCTATCGCAGATAAAGTAATAGAAGTAGATAAAGGAACACTCAGCATCTATTTTGGAAATTACACCGACTATATAGAGAGGAAAATTACAATTACAGAAGAAAACAATACTCTGTCTAATATCGGTCAAGCTATCTCACGAGCCAAAAAGCTTAAAAAAAGGAAAAAAGGGAAAAAGACAATTAATGAAATATCTGAAACAGAAAATTTAATAGAAAAAAAAGAAAAAAGAGTTGCTGAATTGGAAATTTTATTTTTGGATACAAAACTTTATTCCGATATGGAAAAAGTTACTGCCTTAACATTAGAACATAAAAATCTTAAGCAAGAGATTAAAAAACTTTACAAAGAATGGGAAACTTCCCTAAAATCCTAATCTTAAAATCTTGTTTTTTTCTGAGTAAGGCTTGAGCAAACATTCTATCCGACCATAAGACTATAAGACCATCCGACCCGCCTAAATCCTTCATTTTTTGTAGGAACAGATTCTATCTGCGATAAGATAAATCGCAATTAGGAAATTGCTCCTACTGTGTAAATCTGTTTTATCTGTGAATATCTGTGTGCAATTTTTTATCCGCGTGTATCAGCGTTTATCTGCGGTTCCAGAATTTTTATTTGTTTTTTTCTCTATAAAAAATTATTGACAACTCAAACAAAAACTAATAACTTAATCAAGATGTCACTACTTTTACCAGAAGTTAACGAACTTTTAGAGGAAAAAGACTTTGATTCTTTGCTTGCTTTAATACAAGAACTTTCACCGGTTGACATAATAGAACTAATTGAATCATTATCGGAATCCTCACAAATTACAATCCTTAATTTACTCCCTCTTGACATTGCCTGTGATGTTTTTGGACATATGGAATCTCAGGATGCAGTTTCTTTTCTAAAACTACTTTCGGAAGCTAAAGCTGTAGAAATTTTAAATGAAATGGCTCCTGATGAACGAGCAGATTTATTTGCATCTCTTACAGAAGAAGAAGCACAACATTTCCTCAAACTTATGGAAACTGAGGAAGCACATGATGTTGTAGAACTCGTAGCTTATCCACCCGATACCGCCGGTGGAATTATGACAACCGAGTTTGCATGGATTCCAGCGAAACTTACCGTTACCAAAGCAATTGATTTCTTAAGAAAGGAAAAACACGATTTTGATTTTTATCAGGTTCATGTGGTTCAAGAAAAAAAACTTTTAGGAATTGTCTCTATAAGAGAGCTTATTACATCTTCACCAAATACTTTAGTAGAAAAAATCATACAAAATATACCTACTGTCCCAACGGATATGGATCAAGAAGAAGTAGCAGGACTCATTGCAAAGCATGATATTATGTCTATTCCCGTAATTAATCAAAAAGAAGAATTACAAGGAGTCATTACAATTGATGATGTTGTAGATGTAATTGAAGATGAAGACACAGAAGATATGCAAATGTTTGGAGGAAGTGCTCCTCTTACAAGAAATTATATTGATACAAATGCCTTTGATGTAGCAAAATCAAGATTTCCCTGGCTTGCAATTCTTTTGCTTACAAGCTTTGTCTCCGGCTTTGTAATTCAAAAATTCTCTACTGCCCTACAGGCAATGATAAATTTAGCCGTTTTTATACCGGTTTTACTTAACTGTAGTGGAAACGCAGGAATGCAAGCTGCATCCGTAGTTATACGAGGACTGGCAACAGGAGAAATAAAATTTACTCATATATTTAAAATAATAAAAAAAGAGTTTTTAATAGGAATATTAATGGGAATAGGACTTGGAGTACTTGTTGCACTAAGGTCATTACCGGTGGAAAAAAGTCTTGTATTTGGACTTGTTGTCGGAATATCAATGGCAATCGGAATTGTGATAGCTACAATCATTGGAACTATACTTCCCATTATATTTCAAAAATTAAAGTTTGACCCAGCTTTAATGTCAGGTCCTTTACTCACTACCTTTATGGATATGATTTCACTTTTCATTTACTTTAGCATAGCAGTAAAAATGCTTGGCATTTAAGAGGTATAAAGGAGAATTATTAACGTAGGGAATTTCAAAAAAAACTAAAAGGAGGGGAACTATGTTTAAGTTTAAAGGTTGGTCTTTTTGTAGTATACTTATAGCTACAGGTTTATTTATAAATATAGGTTATTCATATACCGTTCTTAACAAGATTCCGGTACCATCAGGTAATGAGCCTATAAGCAGTTTTTACAGTAAAAAAAGTCAGAAGATTTATACTGCTAATCTCTGGAATATTAATATGAGTGTAATAAATATGGCAACTCGTGAACTTGAAGCCACTATCCCAATGCCAGGTGGCTACATGGCTTGTTTATTTGTCGGAGTTGATGATAATAATGAGAAAATTTATTTAGGCGATATTACGAATATACGGATTCTTTCACAAAGTGATTATTCATTAATTACTACTTTAGCAGGAATAAAAGGAACAGGTTTTTCAAGCGATTCATCAGAAGATAGGGTTTATATTGCAGGTGCTCCGAATCTTGTCTATATTATTCAAGGAGTTACAAGTACAATCATTAATACAATTAATGTAGGAGAGTTTGATGCCAGCACAGTCAATCCCAATAATCTATTATTGGATGACTCTCTTAACTTTTTATATATAGCATGTAACAGAGAGAAAAAAATAGATGTAATAGATTGTAATTCAGATACTATTTTGACTTCAATTGAGGTTGATACTCTTCCCATAGCAATAGATATTAACCCTGAAACTCGTAAAATTTATGTGGCTTGTGATAGTTCAGTGATTGTGGTAAATAGTGAAAATCAGGGAGTATTAGATACAATAAACATTGGAGGTCATCCTACCGATATCACCATCAACAACAATAAAATTTATGTAGCTATGGGAGATAGCAATATTGTTATTATTAATGGCGACACAGATGCTATTGAAGGGAGCGTTCCTTTTTCCACAACCTTTATTCATTGCGACAATAATGAAATATATCTTACGGTTGAGAACGAAAATACAATCAAAATTTTAAGTACTCCGGATTATTTGCTCATAGAAACAATCACTCTTGCTTATTTTTTGCATGATTTAGTAATGGATGAGACAAGAAATATTCTTTTTGTTGCAGCAACTACCAGAACAAATGAAAATTTTGTATTTAAAATTGACTGTAATATAGATTCTATTGTTGACACATTATTTGTAAATGACGAGTCCCCATATGCTCTTTACATAGCATACGATGAGAATCTACAAAAATTGTACCTTGCAGAAAGAATCTTAAGTAGGTTATACTGTATTGATGGAACCGATATGAGCATCTTATCTTCTCACAACTTACCAGGTAATCCAATGTATTTTAATGCTAACCCGAATACGGGTAAAGTATATATTCCAATGCTAAATTCGGCTCAACTTCTTGTCTTTGATGGAATTTCTGACAGCATAGAAGCCCTAATAGACATTCACATTGCTCCCATAGATGCTGAGGTAAATCAGACAACTAATAAAATATTCGTATCTACCGAAGACTGGTATCTTGATATAATTGACGGGGCAACAAATACGGTAGATACCAGTATCTATCTTACAAGTGGTCCGTATCTTGAATGTAATTGCATTAATGAAGTAACAAATGAGATATATGTATGTAGTTACGACGGAAGAAACGTAACCATTATTGATGGTAATCAGGATTATAAGATAGTTAAAACAATCCCCCTGGGACATGTAGTAAGAGATGGTGATGTAAATGAATCTACTAATCATGCATTTATATACACTGCCAATGATAAAATATTTGTTATAGATGGGGAATCTCACAATATCATAGATTCAATAATAGTTTCAGGAGGGAAACTTGAAATAGATAATAATCGCGGGATACTTTACGTCCTTGAAGATGATGGTATTTTGATAATCAAAGATGATAGTTTAGGAGTTGAGGAAACCAAATTTACGAATAAACCAATGCCTATAAACCTCACACTGCTGTCTAATCCGTCATCAAATGGAATCAGAATTCAATATAATATTAAGCTTGATGCCGTTATAAATCTCAGTATTTACGATATGAGCGGAAGATGTGTAAAAAAATTGGCAAACGGAAAGCAAACAAAGGGTATTTATAATGAAAAATGGGATGCCAAAGGAATGGCATCCGGAACTTACTTTGTAAGGCTTACCGTAGGAAATATGACAGAAGTAAGAAAATTAATTTCACAAGTTCAATGACAAAGTGCAACGCTCTGATATAATGACAAGAGAAGAAAGGAGGTCAGAGCAAAATGCACAGGAAATACAAACATTTAACAAAAGAGGAGCGAGATATACTTGCTGTCCTA
>JAUVIV010000029.1 GCA_030592575.1 bacterium
ATATGATAGTTGAGGATATATACGAGGTGAAAAGTTTTAAAGAGAAACCGAATCAAATGCAAGCTCAAAGATTTATTCGTGAAGGTAAGTTTCTCTGGAATTCAGGAGTATTTGTGTGGAGTGCCAAGAAGATATTATCTGAGATTGAGAAGAGTATGCCTGAATTTTATAAAGAGCTTTTAAATTTCAAAGCTGGGCGAATTTCTTTACTAAAGCTCTATCGGAGAGCATCAAATATTTCTATTGACTATGCGGTGATGGAAAAAGCTGAAGATGTAGCGATAGTAAAATCGGATTTTGACTGGGATGATGTTGGTTCTTGGCTTGCTCTTGAGAGAGTTTATAAAGCTGATTCACGTGGGAATATTAAAATAGGACTTCACAAAGGGCTCAGGACAAAAGATTGTATTCTAATTTCTGACAAGGGAACTATTGCTACTATCGGAGTATCTAACCTCATTATAGTGCGTCATAAAGATGCAGTTTTCGTTTGCGATAAGAGAAGTGCCGGTGATATAAAGAAATTGGTGCATCAGTTATCACAAGATAAGAAATTCAAGAAATATCTGTAATTTAAAATTATATGCTGAATACTTCGCAAAATGGATTGCATAGTGTTTAGTATAAAAAGAAGGAGAAAAAATGTGGATTGTGATTATGTTAATGCTGTATCAGATAGGTGCATGGCATAAAATTGAAGTTCAAGAAGAAGGTATATATAAAATTGATGCTTCACAGATCGGCATATCGGGTATTGATCCGACTACAATAAAATTATACAATGGTGGAAGTAAAATGGTTACTGATAGTCTTGATGTTTTGAGAGAGATACCAATTTATGTTTTTCCAGACACTTCTGTTTTATTCTATGGCACATCACTTGGAGGATGGGGCAAAAATGGTGAATCTTTTCTAAATCCATATACTTCTACTAATGTTTACTGGCTTACTTATAACGGAGTATCTGGAAGGAGAGATAGCATTTCTGGTAGTTTGATTCAAGAAGCATCTGCTTGTTTTTTTGATACTCTGCATATAGAAGAGGACAGTAGTTGTCCGGCACAAAGTGGTCTTGGTTGGATATGGGAAAAGATTGAACGTTCTTCAGCAAGTAATAGTCTTAAAAGAGACTATACTTTTGACGTGCAAGGAGTTTATAAAGATTCCTGTAAGATAAAATTTGCAGTTTATGGATGGTATACAGATCGCACTTTAGAGATGGATGAAATGAGAAATATATGGCATAATATAAGAATGTATTTGAATGGAACTGTCTTTTTTGATACAAATTGGCAGGGGGAACAGGAGTATCCTCTAATTTTTGAACATGATGCTTTGGGACTTCATAATGGACTCAATACTTTTACTATTGAGTTATATAAAGGAACGTCAACAGGAAGGGATATTATCTTCTTTGATTATTTTGAAGTTGTTTATAGTAAGAACTACGAAGCTTATGATGGGAATTTAAGGTTTAGCGAAGGTGATTCGCTTTCTAATGATTTAAGGTTTACACTACAGGGATTTCAGGAAGTTCCTATAATTTTTAATATTACAGACCCCGTTAACCCAAAGCGAGTCTATGAAGTCCAATTTGTGAGTGATACAGTCAAATTTCAGGGTCCCGGGGGAGTTTATTTTGCAAGTACCAACTTCAAAACTCCAATTATAAAGGGAGAAAGTCCATATAATTTGCGTAGCACTCCGCAGAGTTTGGATTGTATAATAATTACACATCCCGATTTTTTGAGTTATGCAAACAATCTTAAAATACATAGAGAAGGACAAGGATTACAGACTGGAGTTTTTTCTGTTTCTGACATTTATAATAACTTCAGCTGGGGGCTTGAAAATTCGCCTTATGCAATAAAGAATTTCCTTACTTATGCTTATGATAATTGGAATCAACCAAGATACTGCCTTCTTCTCGGTGCAGGAACTTATGATTATAGGAGTTTACTGGACAAAAATCGTGTTCCTCCATACGAGAGTGGATATAGGGTTGGAGAATAAGGAATTGTTAAACATTTTTTAGTAAATCCTTCAAATACGATAGGGGAAGCAATGACAGATGTTCTGTCAGAAGCTGCATTCCCTAAAAATCTCAATTTGTTTGCAGACCCTGCAACAAAACTTCCTGACCGCTCAATTGCTGTTACAATTGACTCTTTTCCTAATGTACTTATAGGTGGAGAAGTTCTTGAAGTATCAGGAGATGCACCTAATGCAAGTCTTGCCCATATTACCGTGAGAAGTTCAGAATATATTTATACTTATACTTGGAATAGCGGTAGTTGTGAATATAAAATGCGTGGCAGGATGATTAATCACCAGTTATGTGAAGATATTCTTTTTGAAGGCGTTACCCCAGTGGTAAGTGGAAAGTTTAAGCAAGAGTTTTTTATTCCCGTGAATATAGATTCAGTTCTATGTGGTGAGAATGGTAGAATTTCAGTATTTGCATGGAATAATGCGAGTTGTGGAGGTGATGCTGTGGATTCACTTATAGTTGTTTCAGGTGGAGCCAACTCGGAGGATACAATTGGTCCAACAATTGAACTCTTTGCGAATGGTAATCTGATAACAGATAGTAATAATATAGTTCCAAGTGAATTTACACTTTCCGGGATATTGGAAGACCAGTCAGGAATTAATGTTTTTAATAAATTGGAACCATTAAATCTTGCTTTTTTGCTTAGAGTTAATTCCAGTTCTTCTATCTTTTTGGCAGATTCTTTCCAATACGATACCGGAAGCTGTCAACGAGGAAGCTTCTTTTATCATCCTCTCACACTTACAATTGATACAGAGGATACACTTTATATTCAGGCTTCTGATAATTTGGGCAACAGAACTACATTATCTGTTATTGTAGTAGTGGGAGTTGAAGAGAGAAGTGACTCAATCAAGATTTTCAGTCTTTCCCAGAACTATCCAAATCCATTTATTAAATCTACAATTATTAAGTACCAGCTTCCAACCAAGAGCAAAGTCTCATTAAAGATTTATGATGTGGCTGGCAGAATGGTAAGGACGGTTGTGGACAAAGAGAAAAAAGCAGGATGTTACAATGTTAAATTGAATGCTGAGGGACTGGGTAGTGGAATTTATTTTATAAAGCTTGTAGCAGGTGATTACAAATCCATCAAGAAATTAATCCTGATGAGATAATAAAAAACATTTGCACACAGATTCGCACTGATTGGAAAGATAAAGATTGTAGGGACGTATTGCGATACGTCTTTACTGTGTAAAATCTGTTATTTCTTTTAAATGTAGGGGTTTTGATTTATCAAATCCGAATTGGACACAATAAATCGTGTCCCTATATATCCATTCATAAATAATTCATTTTTCGTAGGAGCAGATTATATCTGCGATAATATAAATCTCAATTTTTGGAGTGCAGAAGCTTACTTCTGCCTGAGGTTGTCGGGGCGTTAAATTTAACGCCCCGACGATGTAAATCTGTTTTATCTCCCGCCGAGTCGGGACAGGTGTGAATATCTGCATGCGATTTTAATTTTTTTTGACTGCAAAGAATACAAAGAAAAGAAAAATCAAAAAGTGAAAAAAAGGGGATAAATTCTTATGACATTTTCCGTTGACAAATAAGATAGGAGATGTAAAAATATAGCCTGATAGTTAATATAGTCGTATGGTCTGATGGTCGTATAGTCTTATGGTCAAATAATTAAAATGCAAAGTAATATAGAAAAGGATATATTAGATGGGCTTAATGAAAAACAAAAAGAAGCGGTTATCTGGGAAAAAGGACCTCTCTTAATAATAGCAGGAGCCGGAACAGGGAAGACCAAAGTAATAACCCATCGCATTGCCTGGCTTATTGCTAAAAAGCTTGCCAAGCCCGAAGAAATACTGGGACTCACTTTCACGGATAAAGCATCAAATGAGATGGAAGAAAGAGTTGATGTTCTTGTTCCTTATGGATGGACACCAGTTGAGATTAGTACCTTTCACTCTTTTGGACAGAATATTTTAAGAGAATATGCCTTTGAACTTGGAATATCACCTGATTTTAGGGTTCTCAGTACTCCTGAATTGCTTGTCTTCCTGAGAGAAAAAATTTGGGAATTTCCACTTAAATATTTCAAACCACTCTCATATCCGACAAAGTATTTGCAAGCTCTCTTAACAGTTATATCGCGAGCTAAGGACGAGGATATTTCTGCAAAAGAGTACCTAAATTACGCAGAATCAAAATATGAAAAAGCCGACGGAGATGAGGAACAAGAGGATGCAGAAAAACAAATTGAAATTGCAAAGTGCTATGAGAAATACGAAGAACTTTTAAGAGAAGCAAACTATATGGATATGCCGAATTTAATAACCCTGTCATTAAAGCTTTTAAGAGACAAAAAAAGCGTGCTGAAAAAATTACAAACTCGGTATAAATATATAATGGTAGATGAGTTTCAAGATACTAATTATGCACAGTTTCAATTTTTAAAACTTTTGGCGGGGGATGAACCCCTGCGCTACAGTGAAGGAGAAAAAACTCTGCCCCACAATGAGAAAGGGCATCGGAATCTTACAGTAGTTGGAGATGATGACCAGGCAATTTATAAGTTTCGGGGTGCCTGTCTTGCTAATATTTTATCATTTAAGGATATGTATCCTGATGTTCATACGATAGTGCTTACAGATAACTACAGGAGTAAGCAATCAATTTTGGATACAGCTCGACGATTAATAATTTTCAATAATCCGGAGAGATTAGAAATAAGAATAGGAGTGGATAAAATTTTGAAATCACAAGTTGCAATTCCTGATGACCAAATAGAACTATTTAGAGAGGATGTGAAATATTGGCATTATGATAGTGCAGGAAGTGAGGCAGATGCAGTAACTGATTTGATAGAAGAGAGAGTAACTAAAAATAAAAACTCGGGTTATAAATACAATGATTTTGCTATCCTTATTCGCACTAATCAGCTTCAAAGTCATTTTATAAAAGCATTCAATTCAAAAGGCATACCATGGAAGTCATCGGGAAATCAAGGACTTTATAATAAAGACGAGGTGCAAATTTTAATATCTGTGCTCAGGTTAGTGTCTAATATTAGAGATACGCAGTCCCTTTATCGCATTATTACTTCTCCTATTTACAAGATACCGTCAATAGATCTCAGCAAATGTATGAGTATAGTTACTCGCAGAAAGAAATCTTTATATGAACTATTGAAATTTGAGAATCAGAACTCGGATACTGAAAACCTTTCGGAAGAAGGAAAAATAATAGTTAAGGAATTTTTAGACAATCTTGAGTATCTTGTAAAATTATCAACAGAAAAATCAACAGGGCAAGTATTATATGAATTTCTATCACGAACTGGCTGGCTTAAGAAACTTGTGAGTAATTCTTTGATTGAAAATGAACTTCAAATAAAAAACATAGCAAAGTTTTTGTCTATAGTGGATGAAGTTAGCAGTCTAATCCATACAGACAAAATTCCGTTTGTTAGAGAACATATAGAAAATCTGATGGAACTTGGAGAAAACCCTCCTGTTGCTGAAGCAGATTTTGATGTAGATGCAGTAAATATTTTGACAATCCATAAATCAAAAGGACTTGAGTTTAAAGTTGTTGTGCTTGCCGGACTTGTTACAGGTAAGTTTCCTCATCGTAAAATGCCCACATTAGTTGAACTTCCACTTGAGTTACTGAAAGAACCCATACCTTCTTCTGATGCTTCTTCTCTAATGATTCAGGAAGAGAGAAGGTTATTTTATGTAGGAATTACACGAGCAAAAGAAGAATTAATACTTACAAGCGCAAGAGATTATGGAGGCAAGAGAGAACGTAAGCCATCTCAATTTATTATGGAAGCATTAGACCTTTCAAAAGATAATATAGTTGCCCGGAAAAAAGAATTAAAGGAACAAATTGAACATTTCAATGAAACTCCAGATACAAAAATAATTCAGGAATTATTCACACATAAAAGAAACTTACTAAATTTATCAAGCACTGCAATAGATAACTGGCTTACTTGTCCACGCAAGTATTGGTATGTAAATCAGCTTCAAATACCAATCCCCAAACATCATGCAATGATTTATGGATTTGCCGTACATAAAGCAATAGAAAATTGTCTTCAGAGAAAAAAATCAGGAAAAAAGATAGACATTGAGGAAATTTTGAATATATTTAAAAATTGTTGGATAGGTGAAGGATTTATTTCAAGAGAACACGAAGAACAAAGATTCAATCGTGGGAAGGAGGTTTTAAAAAAGTTTATTGAGCGAGAAAAAACTGATGTTCAAATACCTACCTATGTTGAGGAACCTTTTGCTTTTCTTGTTGAAGATGTGAAAATCTCAGGGCGATGGGATAGAATAGATATTGAAACTCAAAACTCCGTAGGAATAGTAACAGATTATAAAACAGGAGAAGTGGGGACTAAAAAAAAGGCAAGTCAAAGAGTAAGAGATAGTGTTCAGCTTCCAATTTATGCTCTTGCTTATCAGGATAGGTTTAAAGAACTTCCAAATATAGTAAAATTTGATTTTATTGAGACAGGTATGCAGAGCGACTTAAAAAACATAGATAAGAAAATTGAAAAAGTTAAAGAGACTATCAAAAAAGTGGCGCAGGGAATACAAAATTTTGACTTTGAACCAAGACCAAAGTATAAGGCATGTGAATTTTGTCCTTGTCGTGTGATATGTGATTACGAGAAAAAAACTTAAAAAAAACAAGGAGGTAGAAATGATTAGATGTAAATGTTTATCTTTAACAAGTTTTTGTATTGTATTAACTTTGGTGATGCAAGTGTCGGTTTTTGGGGCAGTTAGGGATGTCTACGAAACAGATGGAGCACAAGGGATACAGGATTCAATAAATGCATCGAGTGCCGGAGATACTGTTCTTGTACATAATGGAAGTTATTATGTTAAGGATATAGATTCTCTTGGTATCACGATGAGAGATTCGATAGTATTTATGAGTGATGGTGGTGCTGAATCTTGTACTTTAAATGGCTTGAATAGTGCTCGCACTGACACGGCTTATCATGTAATTTACTGTGAATTTTGCGATTCGAGTTCACGTGCTGCAATTATTCAAGGATTTACTATAACACAAGGAAACGCCATGGAAGTCTCGTCATATTCTTATATGGGTGGCGGCATTTTTTGCTATGAATCCTCACCTACAATTCAAAATAATATAATAGTAAACAATTTAGCAGAGCTTGGTGGTGGCATTTATTGTTCTCGTTTCTCATCTATAATTCAGAATAATATAATATGTAACAACGTTGCTGAATCTTCCGGTGGTGGTATCTATTGCTATCGTTCCGTCCTCACAATTCAAGATAATATAGTAAACAATAACGTAGCAGATCAATGGGGCGGTGGTATTAGATGTGCCAGATCTTTATCTACAATTTCGAGAAATGTAATAGAGAGTAACTTGTCAACCAGTGGTAGTGGTATAACGAGTAAAATGGAGGAGACATATACTAAGGTATTGCATTCGGTAATTGCTAACAATATAGCGACATTAGAAGGAGGAGCACTCCATTCTTCAAGTTCTGCAAAGATGTATGTTGACTCATGTTTTATTGTTAATAATGGTTCAATTCAGGAAGGTACATCCGGGCTTGCTTATATCTGGGGAGCTGATGGATTTGCTTCCGATACATTTGGAATTAGTAATTCAAATCTTTATTACAATATATTTCAACCTAAGTTCTCAATTCATAATGGAACAATGATGGTTTTACCTCTTCAGAATAATTTTTGGGGAGATACTACAACAAGTAGAATAGATGATTTCATTTATGGACCGGCAGATTTTACTCCATATAAATATGATTTTATTTCCGGAGTACCGGGTGAGCCAATAAGCATAGATTCGGTCAGAAACTATGATAGTAATTATTCTATAATAATCGATTCTTTATGGGGTGACCCTGATACTTTATATTTGAGGATTTATGGGCAAGATAGGAATGCAAAATTCAGAGAAGCAGCAGTTGTTATACTTAAGTCAAGTATCTACCCAAGCGGTATAGCAGTTGCTCTCATAGAAACAGATACGAATTCAGGAATATATGAAGGGAAAGCTGTTGTAAGAGTTGTAACAGGAACTTATATTAGGGACGATGATATATGGCAAACAATAAGAGCTGATTCTCTTGGTGATAATTTGCAAATTGTTTCCAATATAAATACGTCAAAAAACTTTGTGGTATATTATAAAAAATCTACCGGAGTAGAGGAGAATTCTAAAATACAAATTGCAGATTGCAAATTATTCCAGAACTACCCGAATCCGTTTACCAAAAAAACGAAAATCAGATTTCAGATGCCAAATCTTAAATGTCAAGCATCTTTAAAGATTTATGATTTAGCAGGGCAATTGGTAAAAGCTTTTTCAATTGCTAATGAACAATCACCAATTAATAGTATAGTCTGGGATGGAAAAAATAAGAACGGAAAGAGAGTTGGAAGTGGTGTGTATTTCTATAAATTAGAGGCAGGAGATTTCACAAAAACAAGAAAGATGTTCTTGATTAAGTGAACCACAAGTGAATACGAATAATTGATTATTTAAGTAAGCGGATTTGACGGATAAAAACGGAGAAATCAGATAAGTCCTGTTCAATCTGCTTACTATTAGAGATAAAGAGTAGTTTCCAGATAGACTTGTAAGAGGTAAAAAATGTTTCATTGCAAAGACATAAAGAACATAAAGAACATAAAGAAACAAAGTTCATTTGAAAATCTTTGTGACCTTTGTGTCTTTATGGTAAAAAAAGAGATTTCTTGTCATTTTGCGGTTTGGGTTTTATTTAGTATTTGGATTTTATCATTTGGAATCTCAGCTGAAGCTTATGTCAAAGAACCCTGGAGATGGACACATTTCGGAAATTCCGACTTTAGAGTTGTGAATTCAATTAGTATAGGTACCAGATATATTTATATGGGGGGAGAAGGTGGACTTATAAGATTTGATAAATTAAAAGGTGGATGGATAATTCCCAAAACTCGTGAAGCATTTCCCAGTAATATAAATTTAGTTGTTCAGGATTTTGGAGGCAATGAAGTATGGTTCACAACGTCCAAAGTTCTTGGTAAATATAATTCGATTTTTGAAAGCTACAAGATTAATGATTTTCCTGATGGTTATAACTCTCCCTGTTCGCTCGGTATATTACAAGAATATGTATATTTATGGAACTCACGTCAGTGCATAAGATTTGACAAGTTTAAGAACGCTTGGGAAACTTTAGATTGCTTGCCTTCTAAAGTAGAATGGTTTCCTAAAGTAAGTCCTTCTCAATATCCATGGCTTGCTCCTTATTATGTGACGGATAAATTTTTAAGTAAATATAAAATGCTTTGTGCAGAAAAAGATGGACATTGGTTATGGGTTGGAACTCGTGGGCAGGGAGCTTATAAATACAATGCACTGAATTATACCCCTGAACGTTATGCATTGGGATTTTCAGGGAAAGGGCAAGTAGCAATGTTAAGAGATGGGAAACACATCTGGATTGGAACCGGACAGGAAATAGTGAGATGGGACTTGAATCAAGGTTCATCGAGTTATTATTTGATGACAGGATATAATAGTATTATAGGTTTTGATATGCCTGAACTTTTACCAAGTGATGTTGTTTCGATTGTAAGTGCAAAAAAACAAATATGGTTTGGCAATGCTTACGGACTTTTTCAATTTGATAAACAATCAGAAAAATATGAGCGATTTTCATCAGAAAGGATAACTGCTTTAGCTTTAGAAGACAATAAATTATGGATTGGAACTCGGGATGGACTTTTCAGGATGGAAAATGGAATGAAATTAGAAGTTTTTGAAAACATTTGGGTGAATGACATAAAAGTAAATATAGATGAAATCTTGGTTGGAACATCAAGAGGTTTGATGCGAAAAGTAGGGGAGAAGTGGGAAAGTTTTAATGACCCTGATGAAATTTTGTCACATGGAGTATATAGAATATTTATAGACAAGCAAGACAAAGACACTTCTTCTATTATTTATTTTGGAAGCACAAGACAGGGGCTTTTGGTTTATACTGATGGGAAATGGGATAGATTTACTTACCCTGTTTATTTACCCGGTGAGCGAATTTTGTCAATAGTTGCTAATTCAAAGAAAGTTTATATAGGAACCGATAAGGGAGTTTCTGTATGGGATAAAAAACGTGATTCATGGGAAAAATACACGGAAGATAATTCCCCTATAAAAGGTGAAGTGCATTCAATCTTTTTGGATAAAGAAGATGTATATTTTGGAACAGATAAAGGAGTTATAAAGCTGGAAAAATAAAAATGTTAACTTGGATCGGATTTTTCGTATCAATTTCAGCACTTTTCTTGATTTCTAAGAAAAACTTAGGGTTAGCTATAGGAACAGCCGGTATTATACTTGGGGCTTTCACTCTTCCTGTAAGTCATATTGCGAAAATTATTTTCCTGACTTTAACTGACCCTTCTGTTTTATTCCTCGCACTTGCTATGGTAATAATTCCTATTATTGGAGGAGTTTTGGAAAAATCCGGAGGACTTGATGATATAGTGAATAATTTAAGAATAGGGAAAAAACCATTTCTTGCATTAACACCTGCTTTAGTAGGAATGTTGCCAATGCCGGGTGGAGCATTGCTTTCAGCACCTTTAGTTGAAAAAGCAGGAGAAGGAGATAATGCTGCAATAAAAGCTGCTCTTAATGTGTGGTTTCGTCATATACCATTCCTTATATATCCCCTTGCTCCTACATTAATTATTTCAGCTAAAATTGCTGGTTTGCAAATTTATGAAGTGATTCCTTATCTTTTTCCTATGTTCTTATTAAGCATTTTTTTAGGATATTTTTTCTTCTTAAGAAAAACAAAAGGAAAACTGGTATATAAAGAGAAATTTTCTTTTAAAAAACTATCGTTACCTTTAGGAGTGATTTTATTAGCTCCTTTGATAGATTTTTCCTTGCAAAGAATATTCAAGTTTGAAATTATTGAAATAACTATATTTCTTGCAGTCTTGAGTAGCTTAGTTTTAGCACTTGTAAGCAGTAAAATTAAATTAGTTGAGGTAAAAGATATTTGCAAACAAATGAAACCATGGAATTTTGCCTTAATTGTAATTGGAATGTTCGTCTTTTCAAATATATTTAAGGAGTCCGGAGTAGGAGAATTAATAGCCGCATTATCACTTTCCAAAACCTTACTCTGTGTTATCATAGGATTTGGGTTAGGGTTTGTTACCGGAAGAGTGCAAATTCCTATTTCTATTATTATTCCAATATTTCTTGGAACTTTTTCACTGGATTCTATGGCTCCTCATAGTTTTGCTATTACTTTTTTTGCAGTACTTCTTGGGTATATCGTTTCTCCTGTTCACCCTTGTGTTTCTATATCTATTGAATACTTCAATGTTCGACTGAATAGTTTCCTTTGGAAAATGGCTTTGCCTATCTTTATCGGACTTTCAACAATGATAATACTTGGATTATTCTTCCTTTAAGAAATTTACATAATTCAAAAAAACACTTGACATATCCTACTATATTAGTATATTTTAAATAGTATATATTATATTAAAAGGTAGGTTAAATCCTTTGCTTCAGCCAAGTGAGAGCAGTTGGTTCTAATCTATCCCGTAGTGTGATTTATGACTAAAGGAATTCAAGGAGTAAAAAATGCAAAGCAATAAAGAGGAAAAGTGTATGTGTCATTCATATTGGAAGAGATTAGAGCAACATATAGTTGCTTTTCTTGATTCAAATACTCTATTTGATTTATGCGAAGAAACAAGAAATAAGAAGTTATCTTGTTCCGTGATAGAATAAGATTGCTTTTAACCTAACTTGTATTAATGTTAAAATCTAAAGAGAAGGTGATGCTTGTAGAGTATAAATAGGGAAATATAAAGAATGTAGTAGGTTTTAAAAAATTTAAAAGGAGGAGAAATGAGAAAAGTGTTTTTATTAATGATGATTGTAGGAATTGCAGTAAGTATGGTAGGTTTGAGTTTTTCAGCTCCTAATATAGGAGATCCTGCTCCAAGTTTTAGTATTCCGGATACAAATCTTGTTTACCATTCACTTTCTGATTTTAATGGTAGAATTGTTGTTCTCAATTTATGGCAATCTAGCTGACCATCTTGTCGTACGGAGTTACCGTATCTTAATAATATTCAAAACGACTACGATACAGCAGTAGTTAGGATAATTACAATTAATCTTTGGGAAAATTGGACTACTGTGAAGAATTATGCGAAAAACAATAGTTGTCTTTTCTTAAGAGATGGGAGTGGTTCTGTATGGAGTGCTTACAAACATATTAATTCTATCCCACTTAATTATGTCCTTGAAGTTGACCATACAGTGCATGCTCATAGAACAGGATTTAGTGAAACAGAAATGAGAACATGGATAGACGAATGCTTGGCAGGAATAGAAGAGGGAAAAGAAGTTAAAGTTGAGAAATTAGAATTAAAAGTTTGTCCCAATTTGTTTAGAGATAAAACTGTTATTAGTTATTCAATACCTGTTGATTGTAATGATTTGCAGTTAACGGTTTATGATTTATCTGGCAGACTTGTTCGTACTTTTCCAATTCATAATTCACGAGGTACAACTCACGAAATAACATGGGATGGAAAGGATAGTAATGAAATGCCAGTACAATCCGGAGTGTATTTTTGCAAGCTCAATACTAAAAAAGTAAGTTTAATAGAAAAAGTGATAGTAACAAGATAGATAAATGTAAATATCAATGTGGTAGGGGTAATTTATAAATTGCCCCTACCTACAATTTTATATATAATATATGCTTTTATTCTTTTTATTATTTACCCAATTATCCTCTTTTGTCTTTGGTAATTTAGATAAAAATAAGCCTGCATTTGACTCTTTTTTGATTCAAACACAAGATATAAAATCTTCACAAATACTTAATGAAAAAACGGAGACTATGCCTGAAATAAGGGCTTTTTTCTTTTATTCTCCAGATTGTGAAGGTTGCCATACCACAATGGAAAAGGTTTTACCACTTCTTAAGCAAAAATATAATCTTTATATAAAAGATTTTAATATTGATGAATCTGACCATTATGAGCTTTTGTTAAAATTTGAAGAAAAATATAATGATACTGATAATAAAATTCCTTGTATTATTATAGGAGAGTATATTTTTGGTGGCAATGAAGAAATAGAAGAGAAATTGGAAAAAGCAATTCAGGAATATGAACAAGAAGGTTGTAACTTTCCAAATATAAAAACAACAAAAAACACTACGGATTCTTTGCATATAAAAAAGATTTACTTCGCTTATTTTTACAGTGATGGGTGTAGAGAATGTGATAGAATAACTTACGAACTAAAATACTTAGAAAATAAATACTCTAATATTAAGATTGAAAAATTTGATATTAGTACTCCTGAGAACAAAACATTGAATGAAGCATTGTGTGAATTATATAAGATTCCGGAGAAAAAGAGACTTGTTACTCCAATGATTTTTGTTGGAGAGAAGTTTTTAATAGAAAAAGAAATTAAAAGTAAGCATCTTATAAATCTCATTGAGAAATACCAAACAACTGGAACCAAAATTCCATGGGAAGAAGCTAAAACACTTCAAAAAAAATCAGAGAAGAATATCAAGACCCGATTTAATAAGATGAGCATTTTTGTTATTTTTTTTGCCGGTCTAACTGACGGAGTAAATCCTTGCGCTTTTGCTACAATACTATTTTTCGTAGCATTTCTCTCATTCATTGGCAAAAAGGGAAAAGAAGTATTAATAGTAGGAGCAAGTTTCACAATTACTGTCTTTATTGTTTACTTTCTTATCGGTATAGGAATATTCAGTTTTATAAAAACCTTTACCTTTATGCCAATAGTGAGAAAGCTTCTTTTTTCCATAATGGGAATTTTTGCTATCGTACTCGGAGGATTGAGTATTTATGATTACTTTAAAATTAGAAGTGGCAAATACAAAGAAGTCAAACTCCAGTTACCCAATTTTCTTAAAAAGAGAATACATACCGATATTCGTGAAAAGATGAAAATGAGGAATTACATTCTTGCCTCTATAACCATTGGCTTTTTAGTGTCCTTGAGCGAATTTGTGTGCACAGGGCAAGTTTATTTACCTACTATAATATTTATAACAACCCAAATTCCATCTCTTAAAATTAAAGGATTGAGTTACTTGTTTCTGTATAACCTTGCATTCATTCTCCCGTTAGTAATTGTATTTGGGGTAGTCTATAAAGGAACAACAACCCAAGAGTTGAATCTCTTCTGGGAAAAACACGGAGCAATATCAAAACTCGCTATAAGTATTCTATTCTTCTTATTAGGAGGATTATTAATTTTCTATGCATATCATTAAAAAGTGAAAGGAGAAAAATGAAAGAAGTAAATGTTAAGTTAATAAATAAGATGCAATTCGCAGGTAAAACCCCATCCGGAGATATTGTATTGATGGATAGTTCGGCAGGAGAAGAGAAAAATAATATTCAAACTCCTATGGAGCTTTTGCTTATGGCTTTAGGTGGATGCACAGGAATGGATGTCGTAAGCATTTTACGAAAGATGAAAGTTAGTTTTGAATCCATAGAAATAGAAATTAAAGGAGAACAAGTATCCGAGCATCCGAAAACTTATAATAAGATAGAACTTGTATATAAACTAAAAGGGGAGAATATCCCAAAAGACAAAGTAAATAGAGCAATAGAACTTTCACAAGAAAAATATTGTTCAGTTTCCGCAATGCTTACTCCAAAAGCAGAAATAAATTATACTATTGAAATGGAGTGAAGGATTCCAAGTTAATTCTATTATCTTATGTATAATTTTATTTGTATAGAAGATATAGGTAATTTTAATAAATTTTAAAAAAATTGGAACTTTTATAATAGATATTGTATCTAATGCATAAAATATGTGTAAAACTACAAACTACTACTTTAAAAATAGCGAAAGGAGAGAAATATGTGCAAAATCATAAGATTATTTGTAATAAGTATTTTACTAACTATTATAGGACATAAAGATAGTTCTGCAATGACTATGACTGGGGAATCGTCACTCAAAGGCATACTTTTCATAAATGAATTTATGGCATCAAATGGTTCCATAGTTGTTGATGAAAAGGGAGATTATGATGATTGGATTGAATTATATAATGCAGGGGAGACAGATATGAACCTTGGTGGAATGTACCTCACCGATAATTTTAAAAAATGTGCGAAATGGAAAATCCCAGATACTGTTATTACTGCTGGCGGTTTTTTGCTTTTCTGGGCAGATAATGAAGAGGCAGAAGGTCCTTTGCATACAAATTTCAGATTAAGTGCAAATAGTGGTGAAAATATAGGGTTATACGATACTGAAGCTAAGGGAATCCTTCTCATAGACTCAATAAATTTTAATGCACAACGGAGAGATACTTCATACGGTCGTTATCCTGATGGGAAAAAGAGTTGGCAGTTTTTCTCTAATCCGACTAATGGGAAGGCGAATAAGGCTGATTATAAGAAAGGTTCTATAAAAAAATAATTTTCTTGGCGAAAATGTTCATGCCATCGTTTCGTCATAATGATGTAGGTATGTTTTCATATTCTATTAAGAAGAAAAGGAGGTAAAAATGAGAGGAATAATTATTTTAGGGATGATGATATTGTCTATACCAACTTTTAGTCAGATATGGGTGGCAAAATATAATGGACAATCTAATGACTATGACAAAGCAGAAGCAATTGCAGTTGATGAATTAGGTAATACCTATGTAACAGGAACAAGTTGGGGTTCAAGTACTGATTATGACTATGCAACAGTAAAATATAACCCTTCTGGTGATTCAATGTGGGTGGCAAGATATAATGGGCCGGATAGTAGTAACGATGGTGCAAAAGCAATTACAATTGATGAAGCAGGCAATGTCTATGTAACAGGAAGTAGTATGAGGTCAGACCTTTATACTGATTGTGTAACCATCAAGTATAACTCTTCGGGTGATTCACTATGGGTAGTAAGATATAACGGTTCAGCCGATAATAATGATTATCCTTACGCAATTGCAGTTGATGAATCAGGCAATGTTTATGTAACAGGATATACCACAGGTTCAAGTACCTGGTGGGATTATGTAACAATCAAATACGATTCTTCAGGTGTTGAGCAATGGGTCCAAAAATATATTACCGATGACTTTGATTATGCAATTGCAATTGCAATCGATGATAGTGGTAATATTTATGTAACAGGAAGTACTGGAAATGCATATGACATTCCTTGGGACTATGTGACAATCAAGTATAACTCTTCAGGTGTTGAGCAATGGGTAGCAAGATATAATGGCCCAGCCGATGACGAGGATGAGGCAAGTGCAATTGCAGTTGATGAAAATGGCAATGTCTATGTAACAGGAGGTAGCTCAGGTTTAAGCACTGGTTATGACTATACAACCATCAAGTATAACTCTTCAGGTATCTCACTCTGGGTAAAAAGATACAACGGCCCAGCCAATGGGACAGATTGGGCAAATGTACTTACACTTGATGAAGCAAGCAATGTTTATGTAGCAGGAGGTAGTGCAGGTTCAGGCACTGGTTGGGACTATGCAACAATCAAATACAATTCTTCGGGTGATTCGCTTTGGGCAAAAAGGTACAATGGTCCAGCCAATGCTTATGATGAAGTAAAAGCAATTGCAGTTGATGGTGGTAATAATGTTTATGTAACAGGAAGTAGTTACGGTTCAGGAACTGGGACTGATTATGCAACAGTAAAATATGATTCTTCGGGCGTTGAGGAATGGGTACAAAGACACAACGGTTCAGGCAATGATAATGATTATGCATACGCAATTGCAGTTGATAGTTCTGGTTATATTTATGTAACAGGAGAAAGTAAGAGCTCAGGTACTGATTATGACTATGTGACTATTAAATATTCGTCTGCAGGAGTGGAAGAGAAAAAATCGCAAGTTGCAAATCACAAGTTACAAATGGAGATTTACCCAACTCCATTTACTCGAAAAACTGTTATACATTATTCATTAAACGAAAATATGGCAATTAACGATTTTCAATTAACAATTCACGATATTACCGGACGAATAGTTAAAACATTGGTAAGTGGGAAAAAAGATGCCGGAAGTTACAATGTCAGCTTCAATGCAGAAAAATTAGCAAGTGGTATCTATTTCGTAAAACTTATAGCAGACAGCTATAATGAAACAAAGAAACTAATTTTGGTTAGATAGGAAAGAAAATAGCAGTAGGTTACTTCTAATACTTACAAATCAAATAAGAAATTTGATATGTTTGAGAAAAAAGCATATGTATTACTATTGTTGTTTTTTGCCTTAAAAATTAATGCTGCAGTTGAGAGAGGACCATATCTTTCTTGGGTAAATGACCCTCATACTACAATTACAATAACCTGGCAAACTGCAGTGGCAGAAAGTAGTATATTAGAATATGGTGTAGATACAACTAATACAGATACAATCATAAATCCGGTAATCGATACATCACATAGCATTGAAGTAACAAATCTTGAACCATCAAGCAAATACTATTATCGTGTAAGATTAGATAGTCAGTTTCATAGCTTCAAAACAGCAGCTACTTCATCTGAACCATTTACCTTTTGTGTTTTTGGCGATACAAGAACTGACTCTGTAGCTCATCAGAGTGTAGTAGACAGAATTGTAGCAATAGAGCCGAACTTCGTGCTACATACCGGTGACCTCGTATATAATGGTTATTCTCTGGATGATTGGAATACTTTTTTCAATATAGAAAAAAATTTAATGAACTCAATCCCTTTTATGCCTTCTATAGGAAATCATGAAGTACCATCTACGATTTATCTTGAGCTATTCTATTTACCCGGGAATGAGAAATGGTATTCGTTTAATTATAGCAATGCTCACTTTATTTGTTTAGATACGGAGTCTGACCTTACAGGAACTCAACTTATATGGCTTGAGGACGATTTGTTATCAGCAAATGCAAAACCTGAAATAGACTGGATATTTGTTTACTTTCAAAAACCTCCTTACAGCAAAGGGGCATGGGGGAGTGATACAGTTATAAGAAATGCTTGGTGTAATTTGTTTGAGACCTATAATGTTGATATGGTCTTTAGTGGACATAATCATTTTTATCAAAGAACGAATATAATAAATGATGTAATCTACATTGTTACCGGCGGAGGTGGTGCTCCTTTGTATGACCCTGATACTGCAAGTTGGATAGCTTACTCTGAAAAAACTTATCATTGTTGTAAGGTAGATGTGAATGGACTTTCTCTCAGGATGGATGCTATTAAGCCGGATGGAACAATATTTGATTCTCTTATTACAACAATATCTTCATGTGAAGAAAAAAAGTCTACAACAACCTCATTAGCTGCTTGCTATCAGAATTATCCAAATCCGTTTACTCAAGCTACAACTATCAAATATTACCTATCTAGTAAAAGTAAGGTCTCTTTAAAAATATATGATATAACCGGTAGAGTTATTAAAACATTAGCAAATGAAGAGCAAGAGGCTGGAAGTTATAATGTCAGCTTTAAGACTAAAGACTTAACATCAGGTATCTATTTTGCAAAACTCTCAGCAGGTGGTTACAATAAGACAAAAAAGCTAACTCTGGTGAAATAGATAGGAAGAAGAACTTTTAGCTCAATAAATGTTAAAAAAATTGGAACTTTTATAATGAATATTGTATCTAAAAGACAAAAGGTAGGTGAATATGAAAAGATTGATATGTTCTATAATTATTTTCGTTTTTTGTGCCAATGTTGTTCTTGGAAAGAAGAAAAACAATTCCAAAAAAACTTCTATAAAAGGCTATGTTCATGTTCTGTGGAAATATGATTTTAGAGAAGATATAGTGCCTAATAATGAGTTTCAAGTTAGAAGAGCACGTGTTAAGTTCAGAAATAGCATTTCAGATAATCTCCTAATAAACATAGAAATAGATTGTGGAAAAGCCGGATTCACAGCTAAGGATGTTTATTTTAAATATCGATTGAACTCTCTTCTTAATTTTGTTGTAGGTCAATACAAGATGCCTTTCAGTCGAGAAGAATTGCGTTCCAGCAGTAAATTATCGGTAGTTGACCGTGGAGAAGTGAATGATATTTTTGATGATTATGGATATTTGGGAAGAGATATAGGAATCTCGGTTAAGGGAAAATTGATGGAAAAGAAATTTCCGATAAAGTATGCATTTGGTATATTTAACGGAAGTGGATACAGTATGGCTGGTGACTATAATAACTCCAAACAATATGCCGAAAGAATAACTCTTGCTCCAGTGAACAACTTGTCAATTGGAATAAATTCAACGCAGAGAAACGATTCACTCACCGGTGAGGTGATTATGGCACACGGAGGAGATTTTTCATATAAAATGGGAGGAGCAACTATTGAAGGAGAAATACTCTCTGGAAATACCGAATTAGACAAAACTATGCTGGGATACTATCTAAGTGGGTTATATCAAATTGGTAGTTTTGAACCTGTGGTTAAGCTTGAGAGACTATATCCGGATTCAAAAGAAACTGGTAATTATATTAGTTTATTTACATACGGACTGAATTGGTATTTTCATAAAAAAGCACGTCTGCAAACGAATTTAATAACAAATATCCTGACAGAAGAAGAAACTTATCATACAATTGTCATACAGGCACAGGTGAGGTTTTAGAATAAAAGAAAATAATGTTAAAAGAAAAAAAACAATTAACTGTGATTTATTTTGTAGCATTTTTATTTGTGGTTATAATCATGACAGGAATAACCAATGCACAGAATGAAGAATTTAGCTACGATGATGAAAGTTCGATTTTGGGCATAAGCGGAGCAAAAAATCCTTTTCCTCCCAATTTAATGCTGACATTAACCGAAGCTGAAAAAATTGAGAGAATTTACAAGAAATTTGACTTGGTCAAAGATGTTAATGCTCATTGGTATAGGATGTACACAGATGTCTATGCTGGTTTTAACTTTCATAGAGCAAAAAAATCTGAAGGAAAATATGACTTCAGTCTATGTGATAAAATAGTTAAGGCTTTGCAGGAGAGAGGAATAAGTATTATTGTAATGATTGGACCTTGGCGATCAAACTTTACTCAAGAAGATTCTCCTGGCGGTTATCTGGTTTTTGATTTGGATGAATATAAGGAATATGTAAAACAAGCAGTGGAAAGATATGATGGAGATGGATTTAATGATATGCCAGGGCTAATATTTCCCATAAATCACTGGGAGGTTGATAGCGAACCTGATGTTCATTATCGTTATGGAGAAGGAACGTTTGAGCCTCCTGAGGAGTATTTTACAGTTTTGAAGGCAACTTATGAATCGGTCAAAAAAGCAAATCCAATGGCTAATGTAATAATAGGTGCGTTTACATTATTAGGGCAGAATGAAAACAAAGAAGGAAGAGAGTATTTAGAAAATCTACTTGATTTAGGAGCAAAAGATTATTTCGATTATTTCAATATTCATTACTTTCATTTTAGCATACCTATCTATGAGGACATTTTGGAGTACATTGAAGAAAAGGTAAATAAGCTAGTCTGGGTTGAATGGTCATTTCCTTCTGTAATTGTTGATGAAGAAAAACATGCCGAGATGTTTGAAGAAATTTATTCTACTTCCAAAGAAAAAGTAGTAAAAAAGTTAGCTGTTTTTGAGATTGTAGATGTTAATGTACCAGTTGGAGAATTTGGTTGGGAATTTGCAAGCAGTAGTCTGTACGCTTGTGATGAGCAAAATGAATTTGGAGAATGTACTAAAATGCATTTGAAGAAAATAGGAGAGAGTTACAAGGAGTTAGCATCAAATAGTTCCATTGAGGAAATAAGCAGTATCATACCGAACGGACTTCAATTAAATCAAAACTATCCAAATCCATTTACTCAAAAGACAGTTATTAGTTATTCGTTATTTGGAAATCAAGACGATTATACGATTAACAATTTGCGATTAACAATTTACGACCTCACAGGCAGATTAGTTAAGTCTTTTCCGCTAACTCCGAATTCCCAATCACTAATTACCACTGTAGAGTGGGATGGGAGAGATAATTCAGGTAAAGATGTAGGTTCAGGAATCTATTTTTATAAATTGAAGGTGAATGATAAATTTTCACAAACTAAACAAATACTATTTTTGAAGTAGTAAAAGGAGAAAATAATGTTAAAAAGAAAACAACAATTAACCGCTCTGATTTTCGGGATATTCTTATTTGTTGTAGCAATCTTACCAGTAACAGCTTTTGCACAGGATTATGAAGATTCTCCTTTCGGGTTTAAGGATGCTTATATGTTGAGAGTGAATCTTCTTTCCTGGTGGAATGAATATCCTGATGCAATGGAAGATTTGGGTGCATTCTGGCACGAACCAGCAGCAAGATACGGTTTTCACTGGCATGAGATGCAGGATACATTGCCCGGGGGCGGATATTCGGAATATCATTGGGATCAATATGATTCACTGATTGTACATGCACAGGCAAGTAATATTCTTATAAGTGCAAAAATTCACGCTACCAAACCGCAACTTCCCGGACATTCAGGACACGTTTTGTCCTCGTTTCCTACTGATATGAATGCTTATCGTGGATTTGTAGTAGCGCTTGTTGACCGCTATAATGGCGATGGTGTAAACGATATGCCCGGTCTTCTCTATCCAATAAAGCGATGGAAGATAGAAGATGAGGCGATGTTTCCAGGGTCAATGTTTTGGGGTGGCACAGCCACTGAGTTAGCGATTCTGATGACCAATGCCTATGAGGTTGTCAAAAACACGGATTCAGAAGCAACTGTTATTTCTTCGATGGTAATTGATTTTATAGGACTGGGAAATACGGGAAACCAATTCATGAATGAATTTTTCGATGAATTGGAGAACCTTGGCGGTGAAAGGCCTTATGATATTATGGATATACATTATATGCCGACAGGCCCGACATTAGAAAGGAAACAGTATCTTCAGATTAAAAATTTGATGGACGAGGTAAGTATAACTACTACGTCTCATGGTTTCCCTTAGCTCCGTATGAGGCACTTGAGGTTGCAGGTTGTAATGCTACAGAGCAGGAACAAGCAGAAGATCTTATCAGGCGATATATCTATCCCATTTCTCTTGGATTTGAAAAAATATTCTGGTCAGGAATTAAAGCTGTTGTTAATAGCGATACAACAGATCCCTTTGTTCGCAATGTTCTAATTCTTGCTGACGGAACAAAAAAACTCGCTTACTATACCTACAAAATAATGACAGAAAAACTTGAAGGCTCAGATTGGGATAGCATTACAACAGTTATTGATAATATTGATAAAACATATGCTTATAAATTTATTAACGATAGCACAGGAGTGCCAACTTACGTCGCATGGTGGGATTATTTTGATGACCCAACTTATAATCAAGGCGACAGCAATTTAATAACACTAACCGGAATTTTTTCAAATCAGGTAATTATAACCGACGCAGTGCCAAACGACACTTCAGAAGATTATATTACAGATTACAATACAGCTTTTCAGATTGATACTTTAAATGTATCAGACAGTTCGATTTCATTTTATTTAAAAGAAAGTCCTGTTTTTGTTGAGGAAATACCAAATAGTTCAATTGAAGAAATAATCAGAATTACACCGAATGAATTTAAATTAAATCAGAACTATCCAAATCCATTCACTCAAAAGACAGTTATTAGTTATTCGTTATTCGGAAATCAAGACGATTATACGATTAACGATTTGCAATTAACTATTCACGATATTACCGGACGAATAATTAAGACATTAGTAAGTGGAAAGAAAGATGCCGGAAGTTACAATGTTAGCTTCAATGCAGAAGACTTAGCAAGTGGTATATACTTTTATAAATTGAAAATAGGTGATAAGTTTTCACAAACCAAGAAGTTCTTACTTTTAAAATAGTAAAAGGAGGAAGTTATGTGTATAATCATACGAATATTTGTAATAAGTATTTTAGCAACTATTGGGGGATGTAAAGATAATCCTGCAGGAACTGGAACCGAGGAGTCGTCATTCAAAGACATACTTTTCATAAATGAATTCATGGCATCAAATGGCTCCATATTAGCTGATAAAAACGGAGATTACGATGATTGGATTGAATTATATAATGCAGGAAATACAGATGTGAATCTTAGCGGAATGTATCTCACCGATAATTTTACCATTTCTACCAAATGGAAAATTCCGGACACTGTTATTGCTGCCGGTAGTTTCTTGCTTTTCTGGGCTGATAATGAAGAAACAGAAGGTACTTTGCATACAAATTTTAGATTAAGTGCAAGTAATGGGGAAGAGATAGGACTGTACGATACCGAAAATAATGGAATCCTTCTTATAGACTCAATAAGTTTCAATACACAATTGAGAGATACTTCATACGGTCGTTATCCTGATGGGAAAAGCAATTGGCAGTTTTTCTCTGCTCCGACTCCGGGAAATGAAAATGTATCTGATAACAAAGAAGATGCTATAAAAAAATAGAACTATAGACTTTATTGAAAAAAAGGAAAAAAGCAAATGATAAAAATATATTTATTATTAAGTAGTATCCTGATAACATTATCAAGTAATGCATTAAATCAGGATTTTTACGATATTAACAATATAAACACTATAGAGATTACTTTCTCTCAAGCAAATTGGGATAATATATTAGACAGTTTATATGCCGATGGAAACGAGGAACGACTGATTGGTACAATCGTAGTAAATAGCGTGCAATATGATAGCGTAGGAGTGAGATATAAAGGTGGCAGTTCTTATAATCCCAGCCGAATAAAAAATCCACTTAATATCAAATTAGACCATATTATTGATGGTCAGGAAATTGACGGCTATGGCACTTTAAAACTGGCAAATATTTTTAAAGACCCGAGCTTTGTTCGTGAAGTTATCAGTTATGAAATTGCCAGAAAATATATGCCTGCCGGCAAGGCAAATTTTATTAATGTCTATATCAACGGAGACCTGTTCGGTCTCTATACCAGTGTTCAATGCGTTGATAAATTTTTTCTAAATAATCATTTTTACAATGGGGAAAATACTTTTTTAAAAGGCGAGATAATAGGATCTCAGGAAATAAAAGTCTGGGGCTATTTTGGTACGGACTCAACAAATTATTATGACTGCTACGAATTGAGGTCGGATTCCGGTTGGAGTGATTTAATCGGATTTTTAGACATATTGAATAATAATCCTGATGCTATAGAAGAAGTTTTGGATGTTGACAGACATTTATGGATGTTAGCTTTTGACATTTTGATGATTAATCTGGATGCTCCGATTAACTTTGGGCATAATTTTTATCTGTACAAAAATGGTTCGGAGCAATTCAATCCAATTCTATGGGATTTGAATGAAAATTTTGGTGGTTTCACTATGCTAATAGGGAGTGGCCCATTGAATGTAAAACAAATGCAGGAGCTGGATCCTTTCTTAAATATTACTAACTCAAACTACCCTATTATTAATAAAATACTTTCTGACTCTACTTACCAAAAAATGTATATTGCTCATATGAAAACTATAATTGAAGAAAATTTTTCCAATGATTGGTATCTAAATAGAGCATTAGAAATTCAATCTAAGATAGATACGGATGTGCAGACAGATCCTAATAAATTTTATACCTATAATGATTTTATAAATAATATTTCTAATTCAGTAGGTTTTGGTCCTCAATCAATCGTAGGACTTGTTGAACTAATGGATGCCAGAATTACATATCTTACTGAGCTTCCGTTGTTTCAAGCTACCTCTCCGACAATCTCAAATATTTCTTATACACCGACAAATATACTTCCAAATTCTACTGTATGGTTCTCTGCGGAAATAGGCGATGCAAATTCGGTTATGCTTGGTTATAGGCATAGTATTATAGATAAATTTGAAAAAGTTCAAATGTTTGATGATGGCAGTCACAATGATGGAGCTGCCGGTGATGGTGTTTACGGAGTATCAATCATGGTTGCTACAAGTACCCTTCATTATTACATTTATGCAGAGAATGATGACGCAGGAATGTTTTCACCTGAACGAGCAGAATATGAATTTTACACGCTTTTTGTTACAGGTGATTTAGTAATCAATGAATTCATGGCTATAAATAACACTATAGTAGCCGACCAGAATGGAGAATATGATGATTGGATTGAATTGTATAATAATTCAAGCAGCCCAATTTCTTTAAATGGGTATTATTTGACAGATAATGAAAACGATTTAACTAAATGGATTTTCCCCGACACTTCCATAGGCGCTAATGACTATTTAATCATTTGGGCAGATAATGATATAACTGAATTCAACCAGCAAGTGCAACGCTCCTTTCTTTTTCTAAGACTTCCAATGGTGTTTGATAATTCAAGCACTTCCTTGGTCTATTATTAAGCCAATCTTCAATCTCTATGATTTCTTTTTCAC
>JAUVIV010000042.1 GCA_030592575.1 bacterium
AAAAAGAAATCATAGAGATTGAAGATTGGCTTAATAATAGACCAAGGAAGTGCTTGAATTATCAAACACCATTGGAAGTCTTGGAAAAAGAAAGGAGCGTTGCACTTGCTGGTTGAATTCAGTAATGCAAAAAACATAGAATTATTTTGTATTTTTTTGTAATTATAATTCTTTGTTGAGTTTTGTGCGGAGTTTGTCTATACCAGTTCCATTCAACGCAGAGATTGAAATTGCATTTTTGAATTTATAATTTATGATTTGTGGGTGCTTGTTTTTTATAAGGTCTGTCTTATTCAATACTATAATAGACTGCTTTTTTAAAATTCTTGGATTATATTTTTTAAGTTCTTCTCTCAGGGTATTGTAATCATTTAAAAAGTCTTTCGTAACATCTAGCACAAAAATTAATGTCCGAGTACGTTCTATATGTCGTAAGAATTTCAATCCTAATCCTTTTCCTTCGTGTGCACCATCAATTATGCCCGGAATATCAGCAATTGTAAAATTTTTATCCTCTATATGTGCAACTCCTAAATTTGGTGCAAGTGTTGTAAATGGATAGGAAGCAATCTTGGGTTTTGCATTTGAGAGTTGACTAAGCAAGGTGGATTTTCCTGCATTTGGATATCCAACAAGTCCCACATCAGCAATTAATTTTAACTCAAGCAATAATTTTATGCTTTTTTCTCGTTCTCCTGCCTCCCAAGTAAGTGGGGCTCTATCTTCCGGGGACTTAAATCTTGCATTGCCTCTTCCGCTTTTTCCTCCTTTTAGCACTGTAAGTGATTCTTCGTCTTGCATAAGTTCTCCAAGTAAAGATTTTTCATGAGATGTTTCTAATTTATACACAACAGTACCCTTGGGAACTTGAATTACAAGGTCATTGCCATTTTTACCGTACTGTTTTTTGCCTCTTCCGTTTTGTCCATTACCAGCTTTGAAACTCGGAATATGATAAAGATGTGAAAGATTTGGACGTTTATAGCTGGCTTTCAGAATTACATCTCCGCCTAATCCTCCGTCTCCACCATCCGGACCTCCACGAGGAATATATTTTTCTCTTCTGAAGCTTACGCATCCGTCTCCTCCCTTACCGCTTTTGACGTGTATTTTTATTTGGTCAATAAACATATTTCTATTTTTTTCTTAAAGAAAAATTTCTGTTTAAGTTGTATATATTCTCTTAAGCGATTCTTGTCAAGATGAAATGGGTTAATTTTATATTTTTCTTGACTTTTAATTCCACGAGAGATAAACTTTTTATTGATATGAAAAAAGTATTGCGAATTGCGGATATAAAGAAAACGTTCAAAAACACTATTTCAATATATTTCAAAAAATGAATCTTGAGAAAATAGTTCAACAATTTACAAACAAAAGAATTCTGGTTATTGGAGATATTATGCTTGACCGATATCTCTGGGGAAATGTAAATCGTATCTCTCCTGAAGCTCCTGTTCCTATTATGGAAGTTACAAGAGAGTCGCGAAGTCTTGGCGGTGCTGCTAATGTGATGCAGAATATCTATTCCTTGAAAGGAATTCCTTTGCTTGTGGGAATTGTAGGAGCTGATGCTCAAGGAAATAAATTAAAGGAAATTCTTGAGAATGAAGGAATGGATACCTCGGGTATTTTCGTAGATTCTACTCGTCCGACAACTACCAAAACACGTTTGATAGTTGAAAAACCACATCAGCAACTTATAAGGATAGACAGAGAAGTTAAAACTCCAATTTCTTCTCATTTACAAGATAAAATCTTAAAGTTTGTAAAATCAAAAGGTGAAAAATTTGATGCTATTCTTTTTGAAGATTATGACAAAGGAATGCTTTCAAATTGGTTAATCAGTCGTATTACTAATACTTTTAAGGATAAAATTATAACAGCTGATCCAAAATTTGATAATTTCTTTGAATATGAGAATGTAACCTTATTTAAACCTAACAAAAAAGAAATTGAACGTGCTATGGGTGTAAAACTCAATATAAAAAATGTTAATTCTGTAATTCGCAAATTAAGGAAAAAATTAAATTGTAAATTCATACTCCTCACTCTTGGTGAGGAAGGAATGATACTTTCACTTTCAAGGAAAGAACATATAATTCCAACCCAAACACGAGAAGTTTATGATGCTACGGGAGCAGGAGATACAGTAATCGCAACAGCAACAATGGCATTATCTGCCGGAGCTTCCTCAAAGGAAGCCGCTACTATAGCTAATCTCGCCGCGGGAATTGAAGTAAAGAAAATTGGTGCCGTACCGGTAACCTATGATGAACTTTTATCTGCAGTTAAGTAGCATTTTGGACAATCTTATTCAGGAATATAAATAACCAATAAGTGATAGATAAAATACAAATCAGAATAATATCTTAATGAAAAATATAAACAATACAGCTTTTCCGTTTAATACAAAGTATCCCATCCCCTAAAGCCGAACCATTCAAATTGTGGTTGGCACAAGTTGGGAGAGAACGAATTGACGAAATTGAGGATCCTGAAATTGGTATTGACCGCCTGATGAAAACATATCTTCGCAAAGGTTACAGCAAAGAATGGATAAACCAACGACTCAAAAGTATTGAAATTCGTAAAGAACTTACTGATGAATGGGAAAGTCGAGGCGTTAAAAAAGGACAAGAGTATGCAATCCTAACTGACGAAATAACCAAAGCATGGAGTGGTTTTACTACTAAACAGTATAAAACTTTTAAAGATTTGAAAAAGGAAAATCTATGTGACCACATGACCAATCTTGACGTAGTTAATGATAATTTAAATTTAAAATAGGAGTACACAGAAAATGAGCAAACTTATTAATTTAGCAAAAGCAAAAGAAATCAGAGTCAAGGCAAAGGAAAAAGGGGAAATTATTGTGTTTACCAATGGATGTTTTGATATTTTGCATCGTGGACATATTCAGTATTTACGACAAGCAAAGGAACTTGGAGATATTCTTGTAATTGGCTTAAATACAGACAACTCCATCCATAACTTTAAAAGTAAATCCCGACCAATCTTCAATCAAGACGACAGGGCAGAAGTTTTAAGTGCTCTTACTTTTGTGGATTACATAGTTTTGTTTGACGAACTTACTCCGCAAAACTTAATAGAAAAAATAGAACCGGATATACTCGTAAAGGGAGGCGATTACAAAATGAACGAAATAGTAGGCAGGGAAACAGTTCGAAAATGCGGAGGAAATGTTATTATACTCCCTCTGCTCCAGGGATATTCCACTACAGAAATTATAAATAAAATCAAAAATAAGTAGCAAGTTATTCTATATCGTTACTCTGCAAGAAAGAGCATTATACAATGATTGAAAAAATTCAAAAAACCGTACAAGGAAAATCCGCTTCCCTAACTATCATAGATAAATTTTCCAATTTTCATCTTGCTAAATTAAAATCAGGAAGTATTATTCAAGGAGAAGTTACTCAGTTGCTGGAGAAAAATAAAGTTATTATCAAACTTTTAAATAGAGAAATACTCGCAAAAACAAACTTGTCACTTGTACAAGGTGAAAAACTAAAATTCTGGGTAAAAAAACAGGGCTTATCTATTATACTTGAGGTCATAGGGAAATCGATTCAGAAATCAGGAACTAAATTTCTTTTGTTACTATTAAAGGAATTAGGACTTACTAAATTTGCCTTTGACCCTATGAATGCTGATGTTGTAAAAGAATTCAAAAAACTTATTACTTCTAAAAAAATTCTCAAGCAATTGCTTGATTTAATTTCACGAGATTCTCAAATGGGAGAAAAAATAATGAAGTCCTTGCCCCAATCACATAAAAAAGAAGCTTATTTCTACATTCCAATAAATTTGCAGGACAGAAGTTTTATTGTAAAGGGAAAAACTTCCAAAACCAAGACATCAAATAATCAAGATATTGATACTCTTTATCTTTCTGTAGATACAATTAATCTTGGAACAATTGAGGTGAGGATTACAACTTTACCGATTATTTCGGAAGACAAAAAGAGAATAAATATTTCTTTTTTCACTTCTACATCACAGGTCGCAGATTATATGAAGCCATTGCTTTCGGAACTTTCTTCTGCTATCCGAGATTTTGGTTTTATTCCTGACAAATTTAGCGTTGAGAAAAGACCTCATGAGACTTATTTCATAGAAGATATTGAAATTCTTGCCTAAATTATGAAAAACAAAAAAGTCGCTGCCTTACAATACAAATCAGAAAAAGATAAAATTCCAAAGCTTATTGCAAAAGGAAGAGGCAGAGTTGCCGAAGAAATACTTAAAATCGCAAAAAAACACAATATTCCAATTCAAGAAAACGAAGAACTCGTAAATGCACTTTCAATGCTGGATATTGGAGAATATATACCTGAGAAGTTGTATCCTGTAGTAGCTAAAATCCTTGCTTTTATTTACACGCTTGATAAAAAAGCTGCCGATATTTACAAATCATAATGACATTATATATGGTCTCTTGGACAGATGGTTATATTAATAACATTTCTCATCTGATTTTAGTTAGAATTATGAAATTTTTTCTTGACCTTTCTACAAACCAAAGTATCCTACACTTAGTTAAGTATCAATAAATTTATAATTTTAATAACTTGACAATTTTAATTCTTTGTATAATATTTTTGCTCAATTAAGAAAGGGAGGTATAAAATGGCAGTAAGCAATGATGTGAAGAAAATAATTATTGAAAAACTCGGAGTGGAAGAAAAACAAGTAGTTGACCCTGCTCGTTTCATAGAAGACTTGGGCGCAGATTCTCTTGATACTGTTGAACTCGTGATGGCACTTGAAGAAAAATTTGAAATGGAAATATCAGACGAAGAGGCGGAAAAACTTATTACAGTTGAAAGTGCAATAAAGTACATTGAAGGGAAAGTAAGCTAAAAACAAAAAACGAGAGCACATAGCATTTCACCTCAATAGATTGATATAAAAAATTGCGGAATCTGCAATCGTAAAATATTATGGAACGACGGGTTGTTGTTACAGGAATAGGTGTAGTTACACCTATAGGGAATTCAGTTAAAGAGTTCTATCAATCTTTACTTTCCGGAACCTCAGGAGTCTCTAACCTTACGAGATTTGATGTATCCGAGTTTTCCGTAAAAATAGCTGCAGAGGTCAAGGATTTTGACCCAAATAAATATTTTTCTCCTAAAGAAAGTAGAAAAAAAGATCGCTTTGTTCAGTTTGCACTTGTCGCAACTGATGAAGCCATTAATGACGCAGAGCTTAAAATTGAAAACGAGAATCCTGAAAGAATAGGCGTTATTGTGGGCTCAGGCATAGGAGGAATGGAAACATGGGAAAGAGAATTTAAACGTCTTCTAAAATCTCCTCGAAGGGTTTCTCCTTTTTTAATTCCAATGATGATAATAAATTCAGCATCAGGAGAAATTGCTACAAGAGTTGGAGCAAAAGGACCTAACTTTGGTTTAGTCAGTGCCTGTGCTTCGGGAGGTCATTCAATTGCAGAAGCATACAATTTCATAAAGCACGGCGAAACGGATATTATGGTAACAGGAGGTTGTGAGGCAGGTATAACTCCTATTTCAATTGCAGGATTCGCAAATATGAAAGCTCTCTCTACAAGAAATAACGACCCTGAACATGCATCAAGACCGTTCGATTGCGAAAGAGATGGATTTATTGTGGGAGAGGGAGCCGGGGTAATTGTTCTTGAGGAAGCAGAACATGCAAAAAAAAGAGGAGCAAAACCCTATTGTGAGCTTGCGGGTTACGGTATGACTTGTGATGCTTATCACATCGCAGCTCCAGATCCAAGTGCATCTGAGGCTGCAAGGGCAATGAAGCTTGCGCTCAAATCAGCAGGAATATCTCCGGAAGAAGTGGATTATGTAAATGCTCATGGGACATCAACTCCATTAAATGACAAAATGGAAACTCAGGCAATAAAGCTTGCTCTTGGAAAGCATGCTTATCAAGTTTCTATATCTTCTACAAAATCAATGACAGGACATCTATTAGGTGCGGCAGGAGCAATTGAATTTGTTGCCACTTGCCTTTCTGTTAAAAATAACGTAATTTATCCAACGATAAACCTTGAAAATCCTGACACGGAATGCGATTTAGATTATACTCCAAATAAACCAAAAAATAAGGAAGTAAGAGTAGCACTTTCAAACTCTTTTGGATTTGGTGGACACAATGTATCTATAGCATTTAGAAAAATTTAAAAGTTACTTCGTGATTATTTCTTACCTATCAGTATTTTTTATTTTCACAGCTATTGGAGACTTTTCTATCTTGCCAAAAGTAGCATCAGATAGTACTCCTTTTGTTGCAAGAATATCAGTTTCTGAACTTGATCCTGACAGTACCTACAAATTCACAATTTATGTGTATGGTGGATATCCAAGCCCAGCAGTTATTTCCGAGAGATGGACAAGTAATAAATGGAAAGGCGGATATGCTTATACTGATTTTATTCCCGACGAATCAGGCAATTGGCAAGAGCTAATTCCTTTGAGAATTGTCAAAAAAGCACAAGAAGGGTATGATTATTATATAAAATTCAATATTAAAAAAGGAACCGAGAGTGTTTTTGATTCTACTGTTCGCTCAAGTGAAGGATTTCAAATACTTGATATGTCTTCCGAAGGAGGATGGCTTGCAGGAACAATCTATTCGGACTCTAACTTTATATCTCCTGCCGAAGGAATAGTTGTATTACCATCTATTTCGAATATCTTCGGGGCGTATTTAACCGAAGACAATAAAATTGATGAAGGAAACTCTTCCATTGCAGGACGTTTTTGCATTGCAATGCCTATAGGAACAGTGGATAAAATAGAATTTCAGGATTCTCTAAGTAATTCTATTAATGCATATCTTGGTAGTTCTCCGAATTGGGAAATTACTGCAGGGGAAACAACATGGGTTGACCCTTTTTGTATTGAGAATATAGATTTTACTCCGGAGCATCTGGAACCGGGAGATTCTGTTATTATCCGTGTAATTCTTTGCAATATTGGAAAAATAATAAAAAGTTGTTCAGTATCAGTAAGTTATAACAGTACTGAGATAGGGGAAGTTTTATTAGAAAATATTCCTTCTCATAGTTGTGTAGCTCCACAAATAATATGGAGAGATGTGCCAAAAGGGAAATACGAGATTGAAGTACGGGCAAAAACAGAAGACTTCAGCACTACTGTATCTTATTATATCCAAATAGGTTCAGGCGATGTACTCATAAACGAGATTATGTACTACGCAAGCATTTCGGGAGAATGGATAGAGATTGTAAATCAAGGCGAGACAGATATAAACCTTAAAAACTGGACTATTGAGGACGCTCAATCTAAAAGTACTATCACGCAGGAAGACAAATGGTTATCATCAAATGGATTTGTAGTTATTGTCGAATCTACCTCTCAGGTTTTAAATTCCATATATGGAGATTTTCAAGCTGAAATTTTCTCGTTAGGTAGTGAGTTTCCTGACTTAAAGAATGATGGAGATACGATAATATTAAGAAGTGAGAATGGTATAATTCAAGATGTTTTAAGGTATGACGGAAGCTGGGCAAGTAATTCTGCGAAAGGAATTTCACTTGAACGGATAAATCTGAATATTAATACAAATGACCCTGAAAATTGGAGCTCTTGTGTTATTGCTCCCGGAGGTACTCCGGGGAAGTCAAACTCTGTTTATGCAAATTATATTCCGAAAATTACTCAGCTTTCTGTAAATCCAAAAATTTTCTCTCCAAAGAGTGAGATTTCATTTATATCTTATACTTTGCCATTCAATCAAGCTCGTGTGAAACTTTATCTTTATGATAGGTGTGGAAGATGCGTCCGTAAGCTTATAGATGGTAGTCTGTCAGGATCTCAATCAAGATGGTTTTGGGAAGAAGGAGAAATAACCTGGAGTCATATATGGGATGGTAGAAATGATGAAGGAAAAATTTTACCTATGGGAATTTATATAATCTATCTGGAAGCAAAAGATCAAAATTCGGGCAAACTTGTTACCCCGAAAACTACAGTAGTAATTGGAAAATGAAAATATTCTTACTATTTTGGATAATTTTCATGCTACACGTCTGTTCTCTTCAAGCAGAGGAAGAGATGAAAATGGGAAGTTGTAGTTTTACTTTTTCTCTAATGGGTGGTTTTGGTGTTTTTGAAAAATTAGAAGTGCGAGATGTTAAGAATAAGCCTTATTATTATCATAAGAAACCAGCTTTCCCTATTGGTTTTTCTGTAGAAAGTTGTTGGCCATTTTTCCCAGACGTATTTTCTTGGAATTTTGGAATGAGTGTGGGAATCTCAAAATTTTCTGGGTATTTTGGGGATGGCGAAGAAGTTTGTTCAACAGAAAAAATAGTAACAGAAAAACATTTTTTTGCATGCAAGGAAGCTCACGCAGGATTTTTCATAAGAAAGAAAGTAAGAAATATCGCAGTTGAATTTGTGATTCCTGTTGGAAATTCTCTTGTAACCTCTCAAGCAATAGTTATCGTCCGTGATACACTTACGGAGGAAGAATTTTATAAACTAAATTATGATGAGACTTTTATTTTTGATGAAATCTGTTTAGCACTTCGCTTTGGGAAGCATTTCAGAGAAAACGTTCCTTTCCTTCCTTGGTTTAATGTTGAGGTATCTTATAAGTATATGTGGAACAGGCGTTGTAGTGAACATAAAATGCATAGATTAAAATTAATATGGAGAGCATGGACTAACGAAGGTGTAGCAGCATATCTCTTTACTGATATCTTTAGAGGAAATCCGATGACTTATACTCAAGTTGGTTTTTGCGTATCGTTTGGAATATAAAAAATGAACTTCAAAGGATTTCAAAAAATATCTCTAATTGATTATCCCGGGAAGATATGTGCAATTGTATTCACCGGAGGATGTAATTTTAGATGCCATTATTGTCACAACCCGGAACTTGTTATAGATTTTGATAATCTCCCTGATATACCAGAAGAAGAAATTCTCAGTTTTATGCAAAAGCGAAAAGGATTATTAGATGGGCTTGAAATTACCGGAGGAGAACCTACTATATTGCCCGACCTTCCTAATTTTATGGAACGGGTAAAAAAATTAGGATTTCTCGTAAAACTTGATACAAACGGAACAAACCCAGAGGTAATAACTTATGTTATAGAAAACAGTCTGGTTGACTATATAGCAATGGATATAAAGACAACTCTCAAGCGATATAAAGAAGTAATCAGAGTTAAAATAGACACTTCAAAAATCAAAGACAGTGTGCGTATTATAATGCAAGCTGCTTCCGATGGCAAAATAGATTATGAATTTAGAACTACCATATTCCCCGAATTTTTTGGAGAAGATGACGCAAAGGAGATTGGAAAATGGCTCAAAGGAGCTTCTCGTTATATACTTCAAAAACCACGAATGGAAAAAGTATTGAATAAAAAATTCAAACCTATGAAATTTTATACTGATTCAGAACTTATTAACCTTGCTCAGCTTCTTCCTAATTGTATAATTCGTTAAAATAAACCCTTGATAGTTTATATCGTTTTAATGTTGAGTTGACACAAATAATTGCTTTGGCTATTTGAGATTTTTCACGGAGGTTTAGCCTGAACAGTACATTGAGATTCTTCGCTCCGCTCAGAATGACAGAAAGGTTCAGGATGACAGAAGGATTCAGAATGACCGAAGGGGTTGAACTGACAAAGGAAGGGTTCAGAATGATAGAGGAAGGATTCAGAATGACAAAGGAAAGATTCAAAATGACAGAAATGTAAGAAATGATTATTTATGTCATGCCAAAATTGTATTAGTAAATAAAAATAGGGACACGCTATAGCATGCCCCTATTTGTTTTGTACTATTCTTTTATCTCAAGAAAATAATCTTTCCTGTTTTGTGATACTCATCAGATTTAAATCCGTAGAAGTAAATTCCATTTGCCAACTTGGTTCCAGCATCGTTTTTCCCGTTCCATTTGAGCGTATGAATTCCTGTTTTCTTTTTAGTAGCTACAAGAGTTTTTACTACTCTTCCTGTTATATCATAGATTCTTAGAGACACATTTGCTGATTTAGACAAAGAGTATTTTATGTTAACGATTCCAAGTGATGGATTCGGAGCTGCGGGGTAAAGCATAGTAATTGAAGGAACTTTGAGCTCTGCAATCCCAGCTTCTATCACAACAAACGAATTATTTAGGTTAGGGAACCCACAAGCTTTACCGCCTCCCTGATCACTGAAATAGAAACAGTAATTTATAGTTCCATCTCCTGCAGAATCTATAGGTACGGAAAAGGTATAATCTTTTCCATCGGTATATATAGTATCATTAGTATTTACTTCCGTCATTGCAAACCGTTCACTTGAGTCGTAATCCGAATCATCGTCCAAATCAATCCATACTTCATAAACGTAGGGAGAATCATTATGGACATCTGTATATTTTACTTGAAATTCAAATGTATCACCATAAACACCTGTATCAGGATTTACTCCATCTGATTCAAAACCGGTAGCACCAGTCCATTCCAGATATCTATTGGCAACATAGTAAAAATCTACGGTTGCAGAACTATCCGAATCCCCTATTGTAAATGTAGTATCTGAACTTACCAGATTATATCCCTCAATCCAGTTTGCATTTACAGTCCACTCTGCATCACATATTTTGGTAGAATAAGAACTATCAGATTGATTTACTCTGCATTGTTTTGAATATCCATGTGGCCAACTACTGTCTCCATGTGCAGTAATATAGATATTTTCAGGCACATAGAAAAGTCCGTGTAAAACACCAGAAAGTGTACAGTGTCCATAATTGAGGAGAAAATCATTTCCGGGAACATCAACCGTATCTACTGTTACACTATCTATAGAATGGGGGAAAGACATCCAATTTTCCGGACAATCAAGTTCAACGTTCCAGGTTCCTTCTGATACGCTTACTGTATAGGTTCCATTTGAATCCACATTACTTTGTGCAACAGCTTCCCATGTTGTAGGGTTAACTACTCTTACTCCAAATTCGGTATAATCGCTGACAATTGGATCTCCTGGGGCAACGGAAAGACTTCCTGACACAGAACCTTTATAGCTAACTAATTTTACATAAACTGTATCTCCAATGCTTACAGTCCATCCGTTTCCTTCCTCAAATCCAAATCCCGATGGAAGTGGAGTATCCCATTCGTTAAGAGTTACCCAATAAGAATCAACTATACTGCTTACAGAAATTTCAAATAATCCGGTTGCAGAGTCACTGTTTAGATATATGTGTCCAACGCTATCTTTTTCTGCTTCCATTCGGTAAGCTTGTGACGGCAATCCTCCATCCTCAGTAATTAAGCCGAATATAGTTGTATCAGTTCTTGTAAGGATAATATCTTTACGAATACTGTCACTAATTATTACATCAAATACATCATTCCAAAACATAGGCGTAAGATAATTTGGATATAATTCTTCTTCCCATATACCAAGTCTATAGTTATCTCCAGCAAGCACACCCATAAAATAATGACCGCTGTTAGTAGATGTTTGAGCTATATGCTCATCGGTATCCTCGTCCTTTATACTTATGTGCATTTCTATCAAGATAAGGGAGTCCCTATCATCCTTTATATCTCCATATACATAAGCTTCAGGGGATATATATTCAAGGTCAATTCCTGTCGTATCACTATCTGTAATATTTAGCTCTATGCTTTCAGGCTTAACATACGGTGGAATATTATCCTCAACTCCTATATGCCAGGTTCCTGTGTCCGGTAGATTGAGAGTATAAACCCCATAAGAATCAGTAATAGCTGACCACCATGGTTCTGTTTCCATATTGGTGCCAACCCATAGTGCGTTAAGTAATGGGTCAGGAGCAGTGATACCTTCTATGCTAATAGTTCCTGATACTGTAACCGGTGGTGATATAGCTGGGGTTACGAGTAACCAGTTCTCTGCCGTGCTTGAATCAACCCAGTTTATTACTCTGAATACATAATTAAGAGGCGCAAATGCCATTCCAGATATTGCATCACCCATACCGCAGTAAAATATACCTTCCGGAATAGCTGATGAGTCAGCAGGTCCTTGATTCCAATCTGTCATTCCATCAATTAGTTTAAAGGGACACATTATCCATAGTTTATCGTTACCATCTATTATATGATTAGCATTCAAATCAAGCCATAACTCTCCGGTTAAAGTATCGCCAATTCCGCAATTGCATTCCCATGCCATAGTATCACTCTGTGACATTATTGAATCCGCTGAACCATTTACAATAAACTTGAAATAATTAGTTCTTGTCTGTGCATTTAATTGCAGACTAAAGCCAATTACTCCCAAAGCTACAAACATAATTTTGCAGCTCTCCCGATAAAATCGGGAAATATTAATAGTACTTCTACGCATACCCCCTCCTTTTTTTTGTGGAAGATAAACCTCCACGCTATTTAATATTATTATATAGAATTATATAAAAACAGCTACTGCAACTACAGTTGTCCAAATATTTTTTGTTTCTTGTGCTTCTTTTACGATAGATAAACTTTTTCCTGTTTTAACCTCAAACTTTTTTTTAAGTAATTCACGAGCTTTTTTTTCAACTTCTTTTGCCACAATAGATTCTTCTTTTCCAATACTTGTGTGTTCAAAAATACATCCAACTTTACCTTTAATTTCCGGAAATGCAATTCCTATACCTGCAGATATTAACTCCTTTTCTTGACTTTGATTTTCTGATAATACGCAATGGATGATTTGTCCGGGTGATAGAAGTTTTAATCCTTCTTCTTTATTTATGAGTTTACATTTTGGTGGGATGATGTTGGGCACTGGAACAATGTTGAACTTCTCAATCCCTGCATCTTCAAGAGCTATTCCAAAGCTTACAAGAGAGTCTTTGTCTTTCCCACTTCCGCAAGTCAAAAAAAACTTTTTAGAAACCATTCTTAATCCTTAAATATACTTAGGTTCAATTTTCCTAACACTTTTCCTGTATGATTTTCTTAAATCTAACACTGTTTTTAATCTTAGAGAAATATGTATCCTTGTTTTTTTTGATGTACATTATGCTCTTGGGCTCAAGTTCTACAGCTTTATTAAGACAAGTGAAGATTTTTGCTTTAGCATTTTCTGTTGCCTTATCCTGTAATAATAACGATAAAGCACAAGCTTTGTAATAATGCAAAATCGCATACTTTTTATCTAATCTCAAGGCAATAGTAAATTCCTTCAATGCTCGTTTACCTCTTCCTTCATCTAAATACAATCTTCCCATATCTTTATATGCATCTACAAGATCTGGTCTTAATTTTATTGCTTCTTTAAATAATTCTTTTGCTTCTATCCGGAGTGAATTTGAATGAATGTCCTTTGCTTCTATTCTGTCGAGCAATATTTGTGCTAATATTAACTTCCATGGAGGATATGAAGGGTCTATTGTTACCAACCTTCTTGCAATAGCTCCCGCTTCTCCGTATTTCCTCTCTTTCCATAACATATTACATAATATAATACCAAGCCAAGTATTAGAGGAACCCAAAAATGATTTTTTTATAAGTTCTATTTTTTTCTGTCGTCTCTTGTTATTGAATATACTATCTGGAATTTTCAAAATATGGTCATGCTCAGCAATAGTTGCACATACGAGTTCATAAGTTCTTACTTGTTGTGCTATTCCTTTTAGCAAAGAAGGGGGATTAATTTTAAAATAAAGCGTGTCCTCTCCGGACTTGCTTTCATATATACCATATATATGTTCACTGACAAAAATTTTAGATGAATGACCTTTTCTTGATTCATCTTCAATTCGTTTGGCAAGATTTATTGCATATCCTTCAGCGCTTTTCTTATTTCCTCTGTCTTTACGAGAAGGATGTTTTCTGACAACTACTTTGCCGGTATTAATACCAATAGCAATATCCCAAAGTTGTTTATATAATCCCATTCTTTCTATATTTACATTATTAAATAACCATTCTTGTTTAATTCTAAGAGCTACTTTAAACGCTAATAAAACATCACCTATTATTATATCTTTAACATCTTCGGTTTTTAAAAGTTTTTTGTCAAAAGCTCTGTACAAAATAAGACATCCCTCATCACCCTTAACTGAAATCTCCTTGAATTCGTCAGCTACACCATCCTTATTTGTTTCCTCTTCCATTATGTTTCGGACAGTTGAGCGGAAATCCTCAAGACGTTCATCATAATCTTCAGCTTCAAGAATATTTGCGAATTCGGATGACTCAATTAAATCAACAAACAAAATTGTTGCTGGAATTAGTTTAAAATCGCGTTTTTTACTTTTCATTATTATTCAAATATATTATTCTGTAGCTTTCTTCTCAATCCACAATTTAGCAGCAAGATTTGCAAGCCTCTTGACCTTTGTAATATAGCTTTTACGTTCTTTGGGTGATATTGCTTTCCGAGCGTCCAATACATTTAATATATGTGAACATCGGATTGCATAATCATATCCGGGATATAAAAGCTCTTGCTTGAAAAGTTTTTTTGCCTCTTGCTCAAATTTATTAAAAAGCTCAAATTCAAGCTCAATATTTGCCGCTTCAAAATTAAAAGTACAAAATTCTTGCTCTTCCTGTTTGTATAATTCTTTATATTTTACACCCTTTGCCCATTCAAGTTCCCACATTGAATTTGTTTCCTGTATAATCATTGCAATTCTTCCAAGTCCATAAGTTAGCTCAACTGATACGGGATTTAAGTCTATTCCACCCATCTTTTGAAAATAAGTAAACTGAGTTATTTCCATTCCATCAAGCCATACTTCCCATCCGAGTCCACGAGCGTCCAACGTTTCCGATTCCCAATCATCTTCTACAAATCGTACATCGTGTTTACTTAAATCAACTCCTAAAACCGAGAGACTCTTCAAGTAAATATCTTGAATTTTCTGTGGGGTTGGTTTTAATACTACCTGATATTGATGAAAAGCTTGTGACCTCATAGGGTTAGCTCCATATCTACCATCTTTTGGACGTTTAGATAATTCCACATAAGCTACATTCCAGGGGTCTTGCCCAATAACTTTAAAAAAGGTAAGTGGGTTGAATGTTCCGGCTCCGACTTCACCGGGGTATGGTTGCCCCAAAACACATCCCTGCTTTTCCCAAAAGCCGTCAAGCTCTCTAATAATACCTTGAACTGTCATCTTTTCAAACTATATTATTTTCTCTTACCCCTGTCAACTACTATTTTTATGTCTGCAAGAAAAAGCCTTTTATTCATTCTATTACCCATATTTACTTTTAGTAAATTTTTCTTCTGAAATACTTCTTAAAAAAACTTGACAAATAAGAATTTATTGTATATTAACTGTCTAACAAATTTGTAAAAAGAATCGTGGTATGCTTGTTGGACAAAGCGGTTCAGAGAGGAGGGGCTCATAAGATTGCACAAATATCTTTTTCTTCGTTAAGTGGAGGGGAGAAGAAATAGGTATGAAATGGAACTCTTTCACATAGGAAAGAAAATGAGAGGAGGATGCTATGAGAAGAAAAGAAATAGCATACGGTTTGTTGATTCTTGGGTTGCTTCCCTTGATATCGGGATGTGTTTGTAAACCACCGTTGATTTCCAGCGTTAATGTTAATCTTATTCCACAACAACGGGATTGGTGGTGTTGGGCTGCATCTGCTGAAATGATTTCTGAATATTATGGGCACAAAATTAATCAGTGCGAAGCTGCGAATTATGTTCATGGTACTCCGCCAGATTGCTGCACAGGATGTAGTGGTGATTGTCCTGGTTGGGGATCTGCTTGGGGTGCAAGTATTACTGATGTAAAAAATACTTGGGCTAATTGGAATTTTGATTATACTTATCGTGCTTCAAGTTTAACTTGGGATACTCTTAAACAAACAATTTCTACATCAAAGCATTGTTGCCAAAGTCCCGTAGAGGTAGTATGGTGGTGGACAGGTGGAGGAGGACATGTTGTTGTTGCTTATGGGTATGCAGAAGTAGGCGGTGAAAAATATGTTTCCTATAGAAACCCATGGCCACCAAATTGTGCAAAATCCGATGATTTGTGTAGTCCGGTGTCTGGTGGAGAAGATGCAGTTATGACTTATGATGCTTTTGTCAGTAGTGGTTCTCACAACTGGGGAAATAGTTTTTATAAGTTCAAGTATACTGGACCATAAATAAAGCTAACTTTATATATATGTTAGGAGGAAATTATGAGAATTAACAAAACTTTAGTTGCATTATTAGGTTGGTCCATAATTACTTTTTTACCAGCAATAGTGCATTCTCAAGAGAAAATAGAACGGTCAGTGAGAGAATTTACCAATAAATCTCTTAATGGCTATATTAAGAATGTAATTACTGAAAAAAACTGTGCAAGGTTTAACTTCAAAAATCTTGCAGAAGCAAAAACAGCAAGATTAGGAGATCCATACAAGATAATGTTTATTGGATTGGAAACTCTCAAATCTTATAAATCTGGAGCAAGTGCAAAAACTTTGCTAAAGGACATAAAAACCCTTTGGTTCCCTGTAGTAATAGAAGGAGTAACAAAGACTAAGCTCGAGATTATAGAGAGAGATGGTAAAATGATTGCAGGAGAATTTGGTGGAATTAGTGCGGTTAAAGAAATAGTTAATGCCAAAAAACAACTCCCGGAATTACTTGAAGCCAAAGACATTAAAGCACCTTACAAGTTAATGCTTGTGAAAATACCAGCATTATCTGCTATGTTCTTGTATGTAGAAAATAACGAGAAAGAATTTTTAGTTCCTTCAATGATTCAACCCGAAAGATGTAACTTAAAGAACGGAAAGTTATATGCTGCTGATATGGTTCTTTCTCAATTGAAAGACTTAGCAAAAGAGATTGACGGAAAATTACTCAAATAGTCAATCTTTACAGATAGTTATCTACTATGCGAGTCTGTCGGATTACTTATTAAGTCAATAAAGTTTTTCGGCAGACTCGTTGTGCAATAACTTGTCCCCAAATCACAAAAAACAATTCACTTCCTCAACAAAACACACTTTTTGCCAACTTTTTATAACTTATTTCAAAAAAGTACTTGACAAGTAATTTTTTAATTTTATATATTATTATGAGCATATGCTCAATATCTTATGGGAAGAAATAGATTGCATAGATGGGTTTATGGTACGCCGGCGGTGAATTTTTTTGGGCCGATTGGTGTCCCGATGGATAGTTTGTTGCAAATTAATCTTAATGTTGAGGAGCTTGAGGCTATAAAGTGGGCTGATTTTGAAGGGCTTTATCATGAGGAAGCGGCGAAGAAAATGAATATTTCGCGTCAAACTTTTGGTAGGATATTGGAGGCGTCGCATAAAAAAATTGCCGAGTGTCTTGTTAAGGGAAAAGCGTTGAAGATAGACGGAGGTGATTATGTTATGATACAAAAAGGATTTAGATGTTATGGTTGTGGTTATGCTTGGGGGGTTCCTCGTAGAGTTCCAAAGCCTTCGGTATGCCCGCAATGTAAAAATACTGATATTCATAGAAGTAATATTAATAAATGTTTTGGAAGACATAGATTTGGAAAAGGAGGTGATTAAAATGCCAGGAGGAGACAGAACGGGTCCCGGTGGTTTAGGTCCAATGACAGGTAGAGGTGCCGGTTATTGTGCGGGATATATGAATCAAATACCAGGTAGAGGTTGGGGAAGAGGATTTGGTAGAGGACAAGGTCGTGGTAGAGGATTTTACGGTTATCCACCAGCTTATCCACCCTATGCACCTTATCCACCTTATGCACCACCACAAGCACCTACAGATGAGAGAGCTTTTTTGCAAGATGAGCTTGTTGGTCTTAAGGAGGAGATAAAAGCTATTGAATCTCGTTTGAGCGAGTTGAAACAAGAAGATAAAAAGTAAAGAAAATCCTAAGGGGGAGATTTTCTAATATTCTCCCCCTTAGTGAAGGGGGAATACTATGAAAATTGCAATATCATCTCAAGGAAATAATCTTGATGCTCAAGTTGACCCAAGATTTGGGCGATGTGCTTATTTTATATTTGTAGATACTGATACTATGGAATTTGAGGCAGAAGAAAACTCAAATGTATCAGCTATGGGAGGAGCGGGGATTCAATCTGCTCAAATTGTTGTAAACAAGGGTGCACAAGCTCTTCTTACGGGAAGTTGTGGTCCAAATGCTTTTCGGACTCTTCAAACAGCAGGTATTCAGGTAATTACTGGTGTTTCTGGAGCAGTAAAGAATGCAATTGAGCAATATAAAAATGGTCAATTTCAACCTACTGCTCAACCTAATGTTTCTTCGCATTTTGGAACGGGCAAAGGTACAGAAAAAGGAGGTAATTAAAATGCCAGGAGGAGATGGAACAGGTCCTAATGGACAAGGAGCAGGAACCGGTAGAGGTATGGGGCGTAAAGCCGGAAACCCACAAGGTGGTATGGGAATTGGTGGGGGTCGTGGACAAGGGTTAAGTTCCAGTGGTGATTGTTTATGTCCATCTTGTGGAGCAAAAGTTCCTCATCAGGCAGGAAATCCTTGTAATCAAATAAATTGTCCTAAATGTGGTGCTAAAATGACGAGACAGTAGAAAGGAGTAACAATGCCCCTTTATTCTTATAAATGCAAAGATTGTGGAGGAAAGTTTGATTGTTTGGTATTTAGCGAAAAAGATAAATTAGAAGTAAAGTGTAATAAATGCGAAAGTAAAAATATTGAGAAACTATTATCCACTTTCGGGTTAGGAAGTACGGGCTCTAACTGTGCTGCTTCAACCTGACAAATAGGTGGGGGTTAGGATAATCCCTGATAATAATGAAGATTACGGTCATTTTTGATAATTATCCTTATGAAGAAGGACTTGCTACTGATTGGGGATTTTCGTGTTTAATTCAAGGAGCAGAGAAAACTATACTTTTTGACACAGGAGCTGATGGTGATATCCTATTATCAAATATGAAGAAACTCGGGATAGAACCAAAAATTGTTGATACAGTTTTTCTCTCGCACGAGCATTGGGATCATACAGGTGGATTAAATGCTTTTCTTTGTGGAAATCCGGATTGTTTCATTTATCTTTTAGAATCCTTTTCCACAAGTTTTGAGGCAAAAAATTATAAAAAAGTTAATGAATCAATGGAAATTTGCGAAAATATTTATTCAACCGGTGAGCTTGGTAATCAGATAAAAGAACAATCTCTGATTTTAAAAACGGACAAAGGATTAGTAATAATTACAGGTTGTGCCCATTCCGGAATTATCAATATTATCAAGAAAGCGAAAGAACTGTTTAAGCAAGAAATATATCTTGTGATGGGAGGCTTTCATCTTGCTGAATTATCCGATGCGGAAATTCAAGAGATAATAAATGATTTTAAATGTTTAGGTGTAAAGCTTGTAAGTCCTTCACATTGCAGTGGAGATAGAACTATTGAATTGTTCCATCAGTGTTACGGTAAGGATTTTATAAAACTTGGAGTAGGCAAAGTAATTGAAATCACAAGTTCAATGACAAAGTGCAACGCTCTGATATAATGACAAGAGAAGAAAGGAGGTCAGAGCAAAATGCACAGGAAATACAAACATTTAACAAAAGAGGAGCGAGATATACTTGCTGTCCT
>JAUVIV010000045.1 GCA_030592575.1 bacterium
CATTCTGATACCCAAGTCCAACATCATATTGCTCAATAGAATTAAGCTCTCCACCACTGTTCTCTCCACCTATTGCAAGGATGTAAGGTTTTTCCCCGGGAACAAGAACAGATGAATGATAAGCTCTGCCCGTAGCAATTGATGCCGTAGTTTCCCACACGGATAACGCAGGATCCCAAATCTCACAAGACGAGAGGTAGTTAGTAGCATCAGGTTTTCCTCCTGTTACAAGAACAAGTCCGGAATAAAGCAATGTAGCATTATGACAATAACGAGCAGTATTCAAATTACCCTCAGGACTCCAGATATTAGTTACAGGGTCATAAATCTCACAACTTGCAAGAGCTGTACTACCGGAACCTTCTCCTCCTATAACTAATACTTTACCGGATTGCAAAAGAATGGCAGTATGTACAGACCTTGCAGTAGATAAAGATGCTGCATTTGACCAACTTGTTCCGTCCCAGAGTTCACAAGAATTAGTCGGTGTTCCTGCAGAAGTTTCTCCCCCTATAACAAGAATATTTCCATCCAAAAGTATAACTGCCGAATGTTTTGCTCTTGCAGTAGCCATATTAGCCGTAGAAGTCCAAACACCGGCATTATATATTTCACAAGAATTAAGATAACTTCCATTTTCACCACCTGTTACAAGAACTGTTCCGTCTTTTAATAAAGTAGCAGTATGATTAAACCTTGTATCAATCATAGTTCCTGTAGAAGTCCAAGATAAAGTATTTACATCATAAAGTTCTGAAGAATTAAGTGCACCGCTTGTGCTATTACCACCTGCGGCAAGGACTATTCCGTTGGGTAATAAATTTGTTGTATGATGAGTTCTTGCATCAATAAGACTACCCGTAGAAGCTATTTTATTCAAGCTATAATTATAAACTTCACAAGAACTAAGAATACCTGATGAATTTTCGCCTCCTGCAATGAGAACATTCGTAGAACAAACTCCCGGAATATGAACTATAGGAAGTGGCGTTACCGTATGAGCTTTTCTTTCTGTAAGCAAAGATGATTTTGTTGCCCAATCTCCTTCGGCATAGTTGTAGATTTCGCAAACATCTGTAGCTCCACCAGAAGCCCCTAATCCAGAAACGGCAAGTATTTTACCGGTAGGAAGGATTATGATATTATGATGAGATCTTTCCGTATGCATAGAAGAAGCAAATGACCAGCTATTAGCAATGTAGTTGTAGAGCAAACAGGTATCAGAACAAGGAAGTGCCATAGGTTGTCCACCACTTACCAGTAATTTACCTGAAGGCAAAAGAGCTGCAGCTCCTATCGCAGTTGCATAAGGCATATTTGGAGCAAAAGACCATATATGAGTGGAAGTATCATAAAGTGCACAAAGATTATGGGGTTGTCGGGTACTATTTTCCAATCCGCCAAACTGAAGCACATCACCGGAAGGAAGAAGTGTAGCTGTAGCACCAATAGCTTCATGAGGTAAGCTATTTGTAGATGACCATGTTTTGCTTGTAAAATTATAAAGCTGACAAGAAAGTGGCGGTGTTGTGCTTCCTGCTCCTCCTACGACAAGAACATTATCAGAAGATAAGAGTATTGTCGTAAATGCAGTTCTTTCAAGACTTAAATCGCCGGTAGCTGTCCAGATTTCAGTCAGAGGATTAAAAGTTTTTGCCTTTCTATTTGTAGCCGTGTAAAGAATTTGTCCTCCTCCTGCTACCAATACTGTGCCATTGTAAGAAAGGTTTATTGAAGAATATGTTCCACGTGGCGCTCCGTTAATAGATACCCATGTTCCAGCTTGGGTATTGTAAATTTCACTAATATCGTCATAACACGCAAGTACTTTTCCTGAAGGCAAAAGTATTGTTGCCAGATGCATATTAGATGCACTCATAATCGCAGTATTTGTCCATTTTCCAGTAGCTGGATCATAAATCTCAGCAGCATCCGTATTTCCACCACATACAAATACTTTGCCGTCTGTAAGAAGAGCTGAGCCATATCCAAATCGAGAAGAAATTACTCCTCCTGTATATTGCCAGTTATCTGCTTGAAGTATTTGTGTAAGCAAAAGAATTGTTATTACAAATAAATTTCCGGATGAATTTAACATCTTGTATTTATACATTGCAACCTCCTATGTTAAGTTTTTTAAAAAATAATTTATTTTTTTACTCATCCTTAATTTTATTCGTTGATATAATATGCCTTATTATATTGAATTGTCAAGTAAGAAATTTATTTTAATTTTGCGAAAGCGGTTTTCCAGTCATAAAACCATTTCTTACTTACTCAATACTTGTAGTGAAAATAGAGAGAATTTATTTGAGAATTTGTATTTAAAGCTGATGAGTCTCAAATCCTTTTATACCTGTTAGTTTACGCTCAAACTCATCCGGGTTCGTTACAGAATGAATAGCAACTTCATAACTAATAAGCTCTTTCTTGTAAAGCGACATAATTGATTGGTCAAAAGTTTGCATATTATAATACAACATACCTTCTTCTATTATCTTAGGAATTAATTCTGTTTTGCCTTCCAAAATTTGCTTCTTTATAAGTTCCGTACAGACCATTACTTCACAAGCAGGAATCCTTCCTGTTCCATCTTTCAATGGAAGCAATCGCATTGAAATTACGCCAAGTAATGTTGCGGCTAAAAGTGTTCTTATGTGTTGATGTTGATGAGGAGGAAAAAATGATATAATACGATTTATAGTTTCTGTAGCATTTAAAGTGTGAAGAGTAGATACAAGTAAATGTCCTGTGTCTGCAGTTTTAAGAGAAATATCCATAGTTTCTAAATCTCTTATTTCTCCAACAAATACAATATCAGGGTCTTCCCTAAGAATATGTTTTAGTGCCTCAGCAAAAGAATTGGTATCAATCCCAACTTCTCTTTGCGAGATTATGGATTTTTTATCTTTAAAGATAAATTCTATCGGGTCTTCTATTGTGATTACATTTTTTTCAATGTTTTGATTTACATATTCAAGCATTGAAGCTATAGTTGTGGACTTGCCACTGCCAGCTGTGCCTGTGCAAAGAATAAGTCCTCTTCGTGCTAATGCCCAATTCTGTAACATAGAAGGTAATTTTAATTCTTCTATTGATTTTATATATTCTGAAACAAATCTTATTGCAATTGCAGGATTTCCTTTTTCCCAATAAATGTTTACCCTAAGTCTTCCGATGTCCTGGATTGAAATGCCGATATCTGCTTCCTTTTTCCTTTTGAATTCTTTGAGTTGAGCTTCATCTGTAATTTCCAATAACATCTCATCAATATCAGCTCTTGTTACAGGAGGTGCTGGAGTAAAAATAAGTTTCCCGTCTTTTCTCAATACGGGTGGAGTTCCTACTTTTATATGAAGATCGGAAATTCCTTCTTTGCCCATTGTTTTAGCAAATGAAAAAAGCTCGTCAAGTTTCATGATTTTTTTAGCGCCTCTTTTATCATATCTTCAAGAGTAACGGCTGTTACTTTTCGAACAAGATCTCTTGCTTTCTTTGGCGATATTCCCAAACCAACAAGCGCTCGTATTGCATTACTCTCAAGAGTCTCAGGAAAGTCCTCTTTATCATACTTATCTCTTAATTCAAAAATAAGCTTACTTGCTCGTTTTTGACTTATCCCTTTAATCAAAGAAATAGTTTCTATATCCTCATTAACTATAGCTCTTTTAAATTCAATAAAGTCTGTTCCTGAAATAATTCTCAGTGCAGTGCGAGGACCTATTCCCTGAACAATCAATAAATCATGGAAAAAGTTGTGTTCTTCAATCTCCTTAAAACCAAATAATTCAAAATTTTCACGACCGAAACTTAGATATATAAAAATTTGTTCTTCATCCCCAACATCTCCAAGTGCCTCATAAGTAGAAAGTGGAATGTTGATAGAAAATGCGATACCTCCTTTTTCCATTACTAATCTTGTGGCTTCTTTTTCGCAAATTCTACCTTTAATCCATTCAATCATTTTTTTGAATTTTGTTAATTGTTAGGCAAAGTGATTTATGCAAAAACTGCTGATTCGTACTCTTTTAACAAAATCTCAATAAGTTCTTTGACAGAGATGATTTTGTTTGCGCGATAAGCATTGGCTCCCGCAAAGGCAAATCCTTTTTCGAGTTGTCCTATCTTAGCATTGGTTAATGCGTCTGCAATACAATAAGGTACTTTCCTGAAATCACAATATTTCAAACATTTCCAGGCACATTTAAAAGGCATTTTAATTCCCATAAATACATCATCAAGAAATTTATTTCGAATTGCTCTTCCGGGTAATCCAACAGGACTATCAATTATAATAATATCCTCTTTGTTGCATTTTATATAAGCTTCCTTAAATTGCATAGAGGCATCACATTCGTGAGTTGTAACAAATCTGGTTGCCATCTGTACTCCACTGGCTCCTAACTTGAAAAATTTATAAATATCTGCTCCGGTATATATACCTCCCGCAGCAATTATAGGAATGTTTTTATTGAACTGTTGATTAAAGGATTTTATCACAGAAACAACATCAGGAAATATTTTCTCCAGTGCGTAATCAGGATTACTAATCTGTACTTTTTTGAACCCGAGATGCCCACCGGCTAATGGACCTTCAACAATTATGGCATTTGGGACTTTGTTGTAATTTTTTGCCCAATATTGAAATATAATTTTAGCGGCTCTTGCAGAAGAAACTATAGGAATAACTTTGTTTAAATATCTCATTACTTCATCTTTCGATAGTGCTGCTGGGGGTTTTAGAGCAAGTCCTGCACCTACGAGAATCAAATCTACATCTTCTTCAATCGCGGCTAATACATGGTCATCAAAATCCGAGAGGGCTGCCATAATATTTATTCCTATAATCCCATCGGTCTTTTCCCTTGCTTCTCTTATTTCTCTTTGCAACGCTCTTTTGTTTGCTTCTTTAAATTTTGTTTTTATGTCAGGCTCATTCATTCCGATTCCAACCGATGCAATCACACCAACACCACCTTCTTTCGCAACAGCCGATGCCAATCCCGACAAAGAGATACAAACTCCCATTCCTCCTTGTATGATTGGGATTTTAGCCTCTAAATTACCTATTCTTAACCTGGGTAGCTTACTTAAATCCATTTGCCTTTATCCTACATTTAGTATTTTTAATTCCAATTATATTTCAACACAAATCACTTAATTATACTTTCACAATATAATATCCTTTTAAGGTATGTCAATATTTATTTTTATTTAAAATAAATATTGATTTCTTCAATTCACTTGAACGTTTTTAATCGAAACTTTCAATTTGACAAATCTGTTTTTTGAATATATTTTATAGCAAAAGTGGATGAATGGTAGGGAGGAAGAGATCGTTGGTTTGGGTGATACGATGGAAATATTGGCAAAAAGAGCAGGGCAAGGGAATGTTTCTATTTTGGCTAAAAAGGATTCTTGTTGTGTGATAGTGCTTGACCGAAAGCAGGATATCTTGTTTTTGTCCAGAGGGAAGCAATTGGTCCAAGCATTCAGGGAATATGAGGAAAGATGCGAAAAAGGCGTGGGCGTGTGTTGCCCTACCTGTGATTTTGTGCTGGCGTCAGAAGATGTTTATTTTATTCAGAAGTCAAGGGAATTTATCTATGGAATTTCCAGAAAGGAGGTGGGTAAAATATTTAAGGAGCTTGGATTGATGAGTGATTGGCAAGAATTTGTAGGCAAAACTCGTAAATGAAAGGAGGTAAAAATGATAAGGAGCGATTTTCTTTTATTGGCAATTTTTTCTATCTGTTTTTTGAGCACGGATGGATACACCCAGACTATTAAGATGGGTGGCTTTGTCGCTACTCAATTTGTAAATGACGAAAGTGAAGACGCGAATATTGATAACCAGTGGAAGTTTAGGCATGCGAGAATGCATATTAAGGGTAATGTAAATAATAAGTTGAACGGCTTTGTCCAAATCGAGACCAAGGCAGGAGTCGCGACTCTTCAAAATGCTTTTGTTAACCTTATGTATCTGCCTAATACAGAAATAAGGATGGGGTACATAAAATTACCTTTTGGACTTGAGGCTTATGGGCACCCTCTTAAAAACCCAACCATTGACATTTCGCTTGCATCTAAAAAAGTTTACTGTCCTATAGGAATTCATGATATGGGAATACATATGAAATATGAGCATCGGGTTGCAACCTGTTGGGTAGCTCTCGTAAATGGAAATAATGGTACTACTGTGGATAATAATTCTTGCAAAGATTTTTGTGGAAGACTGCTATTTACTCATGTTAAAGGATTAGGTTTTGGAGGTTCGTACTCTACGGGAAAGATAACCTCTGGTACAAATAAATATGGAGTAGAAATCAATTACAAGAATGGACCCTTATGGGCAAGAGGAGAATATCTTGATGCCAAAGATGAGCAAGTTACGGGTGATGATAAGGAGTATATGGGATATTATGCGTCTTTCGCGTATAAGTTTTTGCCACAAGTAGAAGGAGCGGTGAAATATGGTGCTTGTAACCCCAATACAAAAACGGACAATGATGAATGGAGTAATATTACTATGGGATTAATTTATTATCTTGCACCAAAGGGTTGGAATCGTGTATTGCTCAACTATGAAATTCGGAACGATAAAGCAAATGAAAATCTTGGAAACTTATTAACTGCACAATTACAGGTTTTGTTTTGAAAATGTATAATCTATTCTACTTGATAAGGAGGTAAAAATGGTTAAAATTAAACCTGCGTGGATGGTTCTTCTTGCAGGAAGTTTGTTTGGTATATTTTTTGCAGTACTTACGAAATTTGGCAATCCGGCAAATATGGGAACCTGTCTTGTTTGCTTTATCAGGGATATTGCAGGAGCGGTTGGATTACACCATATCGGCAAAGTTTCTTATATAAGGACAGAAATTATTGGATTTATTTTGGGAGCTTGTGTTGCTGGACTTATTGCAAAAGAGTTCAAGGTCGTCGGAGGTTCTTCCCCGATTTTACGATTCATAATCAGTGCCTTTGTGGCAATAGGTGCGCTTGTATTTCTTGGTTGTCCAATTAGAATGTTTGGTAGATTGGCAGGTGGAGACCCAACAGGTTTTGCGGGGCTTTTAGGACTCATTGTCGGAGCATGGATTGGTGTTTTGTTTCTTAAATCAGGTTTTATGCTGGGCAGAACAAAAGAACAGAGTAAAGCAAATGGTTGGGTAATTCCAGTTTTTGCACTATTCTTATTTGTTTTGCTTCTTGCAAAGCCCTCTTTTATTACTCTTAATCCTAAAGGGCACGCACCAATAGCAATCTCTTTAGTGGTTGGACTTATCGTTGGTATTCTTGCTCAGAGATCAAGGCTTTGTTTTGTTGGTGGTATAAGGGACATTATATTGATAAGAGATTTTCACTTATTTCAGGGACTATTTGGTTTTTTTGTTTTTTGTCTTATTGTAAATCTTTTGTTAGGACAATTCAATTCGGGTGCATATCCCATAGCTCATACAAATCATCTGGCAAGTTTTCTCGGATTATTACTTGTCGGATGGGGGTCAACACTAATTGGCGGATGTCCTTTCAGACAAACGGTTCTTGCAGGATATGGGAATACAGACTCGGGAATAAGTTTTTTGGGAATGCTTGTTGGTGCAGGATTTGCACATAATTTTTTGCTTGCCGGCAAGCCATCAGGAGTATCAATACATGGTATAATAGGAATGGTTGTTGGAATAGTTGTATTCCTTATTATCGGTTTTACAAATTGTGTAAGATAAAAGGAGGTAAAAATGGCAAAAGAGATAGATGTAAGAGGACTTTCCTGTCCTCAGCCGGTGTTTCTCACTAAAAAAGCTATAGATGCAGGGGAGACAGAAATCATTGTTACCGCTGATGATATGGTAGCAAGAGATAATGTAAAGCGATTGGCTGAAAATTCTAACTACAATGTTCAAATAGAAGAAAAAGGAGAGGAGTTTATTTTAAATATTATTAAGAAATAAGGAGTGCAACAACGATGTTGTTGTATGCAAAATCACCGATTTTGCACTCCAAAAATGAATTTGAAAGGAACTATATAATGAGTATTTATTTAGATAATGCAGCTACTTCATATCCTAAGCCAGATTGTGTGCTTGAGGCTATGAGTTACTATTTCAAAGATATTGGTGCTAATTCCGGTCGTTCTGCTCATAAACAAGCACAAGAAGCAAGTAGATTGGTTTTTGAAGCCAGAGAAGGAATAGCAAAGCTAATTGGGGCAAAAGATTCCTCTCGGATTATTTTTACCTCAAATGCTACGGAAGGATTAAATACAGCAATTCTTGGCAGTTTGGAAAAAGGAAATAGAGTTATTACTACTTCAATGGAACACAATTCTGTTATGAGACCACTGCGATTTCTGGAAAAAAATAGAGGAATTAAGGTAGATGTTATTAAATGTTCGGAGAAAGGCATTTTGAACTTAGATGATATAAAGAAGAAAATTACTAAAGATACAAAACTAATCGTTGCTACTACCGCTTCAAATGTAGTAGGAACCCTGCTTCCCATCCAGAATATTGCAAGAATTGCTAAAGAGTATAATATACTTTTTCTTGTTGATGCAGCACAAACAATTGGTAGTATTCCTATTGATGTAGAGGAAAGTCAGATTGATATGCTCGCTTTTTCCGGACATAAAGGACTTTTGGGTCCACAGGGAACAGGGTGCTTGTATATCAAAGAAGACATAAAATTAACTCCTTTGAAATTCGGAGGAACCGGGAGTAAATCTGAATTTGAGACTCAGCCTGATTTTTTACCTGATAAATACGAGAGTGGGACTCCTAATCTTATTGGAATTACCGGACTTGGTGCAAGTGTTAAATTTATATTGGACAAGGGCGTAGAAAATATTAGAGAAAAAGAAAAGAAGCTAACCGAATATCTTCTTCAAGAATTGCAAAAGATAAAAAAGGTAATTATTTATGGAACGCAAGATAGTCAGAAACAAACCGCCGTTGTTTCAATTAATATCAAAGATATGGAATCTTCGGATGTTGGAGACATCTTGGACAGAGATTACGAGATAGGTGTGAGATGTGGACTTCATTGTGCACCTATTGCACACCAAACCATAGGAACATTTCCATCAGGAACTGTTAGGATAAGTTTAGGATATTTTAATACGGAAGCAGATATTGATTACCTTTTGAGAGCTATTCGTAAAATAATACAATGAAACAAATAATTACTTTTGTTTCCGTTCATTTTGTGATGAAGGCAGAAAAAATATTAAAGAAAGAAGGGATAGATACCCGATTGATACCTACTCCTCGCAAGATTAGTTCTGATTGTGGAATGGCAATTGAAGCTCATTATGAGAACATAGAGAGAATCAAAACAATTCTTAGTGATCATAAATGTGGTATAGATGGTATTTATAAAGCTGAAAAATAGGAAATAATGAGATATTTGATGAAAACCATAAATAAATTAGGGCTCAGGTTATTTCTTAAAAGGTGGAGGATAAAGAAATGATTATCAAAAATGCACCTGGTCAGGTGCAAATTAAATTTTTCCCTTTTATTTTCCTGCCTTTTCTACTAAATTCTAAATTTTCTCCGTGTATACGTTTAATTTACCACAAAGTCACTAAGATACGAAGTACCCAAATAAAGAGAGAAATATTTTATAAAACCTTTTGCGATTTTTATAGTTTTGAGTCCCTGTGGTTCGCAGGTTTTGTAGATTTTCGGAATAAAGAAAATGAAGCAATGGAAAGGAGGATATGGTGAGCAAAAAAAGGATTGATGCAATAGGACTGGCGTGTCCCAGACCTGTGGTTTTGACAAAGAATGCGTTGGAAGAAATAGAAGCTGGGATAGTTGAAGTGCTTGTGGATAATAGACCTGCTGTTGAAAATGTTTCCCGATTTGCAAAAAATTCGGATTGCGAAGTAAAAGTGAGAGAGGAAGGTGATAATTTAATCGTTGAGATAACCAAGAAAGCAACTTCTAAAGTTTCTGAGGAAAAAATAGTTTGCCATGTTGATTCGCAGAAAACAGGAAAGGGAATAACAGTCCTTATTGAGTCAAATACTGTTGGAAGAGATAGTGATGAACTTGGTGCAGTCTTAATGAGAGCTCTCTTTCCTACTTTACTTGAAGCAAACCCCAGACCCACGAAGTTAATATTTATGAATAGTGGGGTGATCCTTACGGTAGAAGGTTCGGTTTATTTAGAAGATATAAGCAAATTGGAGAAAGAGGGAATAGAAATATTTGTCTGCGGTACCTGTTTAGACTTTTTTAATCTGAAGGATAAGGTGAAAGTTGGGAAGATTTCAAACTTCTTTGAAATTACTCAGACTCTGGTAGAAGCAGACAAAGTGATTACTATATGAAGGTACTTAAGTAGCCGCCCCTATAGATTGGGACGAAAGGAGGAGAAATGGCTGAATATACAAAGATGTGGAAAAGACCTCGGGATGGATTTAGAAAGGCATGATATTTTGTTAGGAGCCCTTGGTCAAATATATGGTGATGTGTACCTGACACAAACGAATCGCCCAAAGGGAATGAAATATTTTGATTTTGTTGTTTCTGAGGTTCATGGCTTGCGAATCAAAGAACTAATGTACCACAAAGAGAAGGGTGGAAAAGTAGTCGGGACATTCTGTGTTTATGTGCCAGACGAAATAATAACAGCGGCTGGAGGTATTAGTGTAGGGTTATGTGGTGGTGCTCAATTTTCTATTCCTGATGCCGAGACGATACTGCCGGCAAATCTCTGCCCATTAATAAAATCAGCCGTTGGGTTCAAGCTTGGCAAAGTATGTCCATACTTTGAGGCAGCTGATTTTCTTGCAGGTGAGACAACCTGTGATGGCAAGAAAAAAGCATGGGAGATACTTGATAATTATATTCCTACCTATATTATGGAAGTGCCTCAGAAAAAGGAAGCCATAGATAGAGAACTCTACTTAAAAGAAGTTAAGGCATTTAAGGAGAAGATGGAAAAAGAGTCTGGAGTGAAAATAACACCTGAGGTTCTGGGAGAGAAAATCAAACTTATGAATGCAAGGAGAAAAGCACTTGAAAGGTTGTATGAGTTACGAAAGAACTCACCATTGTCTATATCAGGCAAAGATGCGTGCCTCATATCTCAAATAGCTTTTTATGATAACCCTGAGAGATTTACTTCAAAGGTTAACGAATTGTGTGATGAATTAGAGGAAAGAATTAAAAATAGCAAGGGTGTAGTAGAATCAACTACTCCACGAATTTTGGTTTCTGGTTGTCCAATGGCTGTGCCTAATTGGAAATTACATCATATTGTTGAGACGAGTGAAGCAAGCATAGTTTGTGAAGAAACCTGCACAGGGACCAGATATTTTGATACTCCTGTTGTGGATGAGATTCCCACTGATATTGATGGTCAACTAAACGCAATAGCGGACAGGTATCTTAATATTAAATGTAGTTGTTTCACGCCTAATGATGACCGTATAGACCAGATAATCAAGTTTGCCAGAGATTACAAGGCTGATGGTGTAATTTATTACTCACTTCAATTTTGTCTCGCTTATAATGTTGAATATGAGAAAGTAAAAAGAGCTCTTAACAAAGAAGGAATACCTTTGCTTAAGATTGAGACTGACTATTCAGAGGAAGATACGGGACAGTTGAAGACAAGGATAGAAGGGTTTTTGGAAAGAATTTCGTAAGGGTATGGGGCTGGAGTGCAAAAAACTCTATTTTTGCATGTTTGCAGGACTCTGCGAGCAACGACAGAGTCGTTGCACTCCATAATTTAAACCCTATAAAAGTGAGGTGAAAAAATGGTTGTTAAAAAATCTAGGATATTTGCTGGTATAGATGTTGGGTCACTTGTTACCAAAGTAGTGATATTAAAAGATGGAAAAATTGCTGGTTATTCTGTAATTAGCTCTCGCACCAATCCAAAAAAAGCTGGTGAACAAGCATTAGAGAAAGCAATTACCAATGCCAATTGCAAAAGGGAAGATATAAAATGTATTGTAGCTACTGGGTATGGTAGAAGTTCCTTTTCTTTTGCGGACAAGGCTGTTACTGAGCTTACTTGTCATGCCACAGGAGCATATTATTTGAACCCAAATATAAGAACAGTGATAGATATAGGTGGTCAGGATAGTAAAGTAATTAAATTAGATCAAAGTGGCAAAATGTCGGACTTTGCAATGAACGATAAATGTGCCGCAGGAACTGGAAGATTTCTTGAAGTTATGGCACAGGCATTAGAAGTTGGACTTGATTCAATGGGCGAATTTTCTTTAAAATCGAATAAGCCCTGTTCCCTGAGCAGCATCTGCACTGTATTTGCCGAGACAGAAGTTATCTCTTTAATATCAGCAGGAGCCAACAAAGAGGATATTGTTGCTGGTCTGCATAATAGTATTGCAAGACGAGTTGGGAGTATGGCAAAAGGATTGGGCTTGCAAAAGGAAATTGCTTTTACCGGTGGTGTGGCAAAGAATTCAGGAGTACGAAGTGCACTTGAAGAGTTTTTAGATATAAATTTTACTCCTATTAGCGAAGACCCACAAATTATTGGAGCATTAGGAGCATCGTTGGTAGCAAGCAAACTTTGAGAAACAGGTAAACAACAAAAAAAGGAGGAATAAGATGGAATGCGTGGTAGATAAAATGTTACAAGAGGAAAAAACACTGTTAGAAACACCAGAGGATGTAATTAAGTGGACTAATCAACTCCTCTACAAAAGGCCGCAGCAAATCATAGAAGAAAAAAAGATAACCGGGAAGAAACTAATGTCATATTTTTGTCTTTTTATGCCAAAGGAATTGTTTGATGCGGCAGATGTTCTCTATCCGTTAGTTGTTGGGAGTATGTCAGAAAAAGATATCCCTTTCGGAGAACAATACCTTCCTGCAACTTATTGTCCAATACCCAAGTGTATATTGGGACTCAAGGTGAGAAAGGGAGATATTCTTTTTGAGAATACTGATTTTATAGTCAGTCCTGCTGATTGTGGTTGTAAGACAAAAACATGGGAATATCTAAACCAATTTCTTCCGGTTCATGTTTATGAAGTACCGAAGAAATTTAACGAACCGGACGCAGCAAAATATTTTGAAAGAGAGATAGGACGAGTGCGAAAACGTCTTGAGGAGTATTTAGGCTACGCTATATCAGACGAGAAATTAAGTGTTTCTATTCGTAACTTTAACAAACTTAGAGAACTACAATTTGAGCTCTGTGGTAAGCTTCGGAGTCATATTCCCTGCCCAATAAAAGGTCTTGATGCATTCTTTGGTATGGTTAGTAGCTTTTTTTTAGATGTCAAGGATAGTATTAGAATATTAGAGATTCTGAACGAAAAGGTACGAAGAAGAGCAGAAAAAGGTCAAGGTTATAACGGCGCGAGAATAATGCTTACAGGCGCTCCGATTGTTTGGCCAACCTTGAAGTTTTACGAATTAGTTGAAGCAAATGGTGGAGTAGTAGTCGGTGGTGAGTTTTGCGCTGAAAGCGCTCCATTTTTCAAATTTGAAGATGCTAATCTTGTAGATGAGACAGGGGACCCTATTGAGGCACTTGCACGAAAATATATGAGACTACCTTGTGCAGTTTACACTCCAAATACAGAGAGGATTGAAACTCTTAAGAATATGGTGAGTGTCCTTAAAGTAGATGGAATAATCTATCAATTATTAGAAGCCTGTCATCCTTTTAATGCTGAATTCAGGAAGGTCAAAGATGCAATGGAAGCTGAAGGAATTCCTGTCGTGGGAATTAACACGGGTTTTAGTGATTCAGACCGAGCACAGATAAAAGTAAGAATAGAAGGATTTATGGAAATGTTGAAAGCAAGAAAATCGTAGAAGTGTTTAGAAATGGAGCTACTTGATTTCTATAATGTAATTCGCCTGAGGTGGATTGCATATAGCTTGAGCAAGCTCAAGTATTCCATAATAATCTGTGAAATCTGTGGCTAAAAAAGGAGGAAAGATGAAGATAGGAATCATAATATATTCAAACGATTCAGAGAGTATATGGAATGCCTTTCGGTTTGGGTGTTTCGCATTATTAAAAGGAGATGAAGTAAGACTTTTTTTGCTCGGTAAAGGTGTAGAGTGTGAGTCTCTGGATACTGATGAATTCAAGGTAACAGAACTAATGGAAGATTTTATTGATAATGGTGGAAAGATATTTGCTTGCGGTGGGTGTCTTGAATTACGGAATTCTGAGGGTTCAAAGATGTGTCCAATGTCAAAAATGAAAGATATGTATGAAGTTATAACGGAAAGCGAGAAAGTCGTTACCTTTTAGGGTTTTGTTTATTAGCCACAAAATCACATAGAAACGCCACGGGAAAATACATTTGGACGCAGATAAACGCAGATTTTAAAGATTCTATTAACCACAAAGACTAGAAGAAACAAAGAAAAAAAATTCTTTTTTATTTTTAGTGACTTTGTGCCTTGGTGGTAAAAATTATCTATATTTATCAGTGAAAATCTGCGTCCCATTTAATATATTTCTGTGTTCTCTGTGTTCTTTGTGGTTAAATCGTTTTTTCTTGACCTTTAAAATTTTTATTATTATAATTTAATTATGGATAAAAACTTACGACTTACTCAATACACAACAGGTGCTGGTTGAGCTAGTAAATTGGCTCCAGGGGTCCTGGACAAAGCACTTTGTGGATTGATACAGCGGGAAAATCCAAATCTTATTGCCGGGTTTGATAAGGCAGAGGATGCTGGAATTTATAAATTAACAGATGATCTGGCAATTGTTCAAACACTGGATTTCTTTACACCTATTGTTGATGACCCTTATTTATTTGGGCAAATTGCAGTGGCTAATGCTCTGTCTGATGTCTATGCTATGGGTGGCAAACCACTTGTAGCAATGAATATTGTCGGTTTTCCAATAAAAAAACTAGATGTTTCTGTGCTTCGGGAAATGTTAAAAGGCGGTATGAAAAAGATGGAAGAAGCAGAGGTAACCCTGGTAGGAGGTCATAGTGTCGAAGACCCTGAATTAAAGTATGGGATTTCAGTTACAGGTGTGATTCATCCTGATAAAGTGATTTCAAATGCAAGTGCAAAAATTGGTGATAAAGTTATATTAACCAAGCCAATTGGGACCGGGATAATCAATACTGCTCTTAAGCCGGAACTGGTAGCACCTGAGATTATAGATAAAGTAACAGAATCTATGATTACTTTAAATCGCAAAGCATCTGAGATTATGCAAGAATTTGGAGTAAATGCCTGTACTGATGTAACAGGTTTTGGGTTACTTGGTCATGCTTGCGAGATGGTTGTAGAAGATGCAAGAGTAGGAATGGTAATTTATCCTGATAAAATTCCTATTTTTCCTGAGACGGAAAATTTTGCAAAAATGGGAATAGTCCCAGCGGGTGCATATCGTAATAAGATGTTCAGAATAGGGTTTATTGAACAGCAAAGCAAAATGTCAGACTGGATGATGGATATACTTTTTGACCCACAAACTTCTGGAGGACTCTTGATTTGCGTTTCTCCTGAAAAAGCTGATACGATGCTTCAAGAAATGAAGAAATCCGGAATAGAAAACACAACTATTATTGGTGAGATTGTTAAAGAGTCAAAAGGAAAGATTATATTACAATAGTGAAACTGTAAATATTTGTTGGGTTTTATAATTTATACATATAATTTTCAAATTTTTTCCTCAGTTTTTCCTTAGTCGATAAAATACGGCAATAATAAATTCTCTTTTTATTTGTAGCGTATGTTTTTCTGTAAAAATATTCTGACTTGGACAATGTGTGGGCATCAATCAAAAAATTCAAAAAAATTAAACTTGACATATAGAAAATTGGAATTTAAAATAGTATCTTTCATTTTGTATAAAGAATGGAAAGAAATGAAATTCTTTGACAATAACTTAAAAGTTCCTTCCGGCGAAATTCACATAGTAAAGGAAAGATGTAAAGGCTGTGGCTTTTGCGTAACATACTGCCCAACAAATGTTTTGGAAATGTCCAAAGAATTTAATGCAAAGGGGTATCATTTTCCGATAGTTAAAAATATAGATAATTGTATTCTTTGTGGTTTGTGTGAAATGCTTTGTCCCGAGTTTGCGATTTGGCCAACTACAACAAAAGAAAAAGAAGCAAATAAAGTCTTAAAGTAAAAGCTCATAAAAAGAAAAACTAATGACAAAAAATCTTGAAAATCCTCATCCAATTGATTCTTTGCTTTGCGAAAATGCGATCCCTTCTGTTTGGTGTCCAGGTTGTGGTATTGGTATAGTAGTTAATGCTTTTCTTGAAACATTAGGAAAAATAGATGCTGATTTAGACAAAATATGTGTTGTATCGGGTATCGGATGTACGGGAAAGATTACTAATTACTTAAAACTTAATTGTCATAACTCGTCTGATGGCAATGCGGTTAAATATGCAACAGAGCTTAAACTTAAAAATCCAGAGCTAAATGTAATCGTTTTTTTAAATGACACGGATTTTATTGTATCCAAAGCAGAGGATTTTATCAATGCCGGAAAAAATAAAGTAGCGATTCGTGTAATATACATCAATAACTTTATTTATATAATTACAAATCATAAAGCCCTTCCTGTAACTCCATTCATACGAACAATAGACGAAAACACTGAATTACCATTTAATATTCCTCATCTTGCTAAATCTTGTGGTGCTCAATATGTTGCAAGATGGACCCCTCTTCATATTCGCAGATTGAAATATTCTATGCTAGATGCCCTTCAAAAGCCAGGCTTTTCCGTTGTTGAGGTTATTTCGCCTTGCCTAATGTACTTTGCAACCGATGGTAAAATTGGAAAAACAATAGATAGAATGAAATTTTTTCAGGATAATACAGTAATAAAACATAATGAACCTACGGAGAATCTTGATATTAGGAATCAAGATGAAATTATAATAGGAAATTTTGTAGATATATCATGAAACGAATTGGTGTTTTTGTTTGTTGGTGTGGTTCAAATATTGCTGAGATAGTTGCTGTTGACGAAGTGGTAGAAGCGATTAAGGATTATCCGGGAGTTGCACATTCGGAAAGTTATGTGTATATGTGCTCGGAACCCGGTCAGAAATTAATCCAAAATACTATCAAGGAAAAGAATTTAGATGGTATAGTTATAGCTTGTTGTTCCCCAACCTTACACGAAGGTACTTTTAGGAAAACCTGTGAATTAGTTGGACTTAATCCATATCAAGTTGAGATTGCAAATATTAGAGAACAATGCAGCTGGGTTCATAGAGCTGACAAGAAAAAGGCTACCGCTAAAGCTATAAGTATAGTAAAAACTATTTTAGACAAGGTGAATCAAAATGATTCTCTTGAACCGATTAGTATTCCTATTACCAGACGAGCTTTAGTTATAGGAGCAGGAATAGCTGGAATACAGGCATCTTTGGATATTGCTAATGCAGGATATGAGGTTATTCTTGTTGAAAGAAATCCATCGATAGGTGGGCATATGATTCAATTATCTGAAACTTTTCCGACGCTTGATTGCTCGCAATGTATTTTGACTCCTAAAATGGTAGAGGTGGCACGACATCCCAAAATACAAATTTTGGCATATAGTGAAATACAAGAAATTTCAGGATATGTCGGAAACTTTAATGTAAAAATTCTCAAAAAACCAAGATATGTATTTGAAGATAAATGTACTCTTTGCGAAAAATGCATAGAGGTATGTCCTGTAGTTGTAAAGAATGAGTTTGAAAACAATCTTGTGGTTCGCAAGGCAATTTATTTGCCGTTTCCTCAAGCAATTCCCTCTACATATACGATAGATATAGAAAAATGTCCGGGGTTCTTGCCGATAGCATGCGGTAAATGTGCAGAAGTATGTGAACCGAAAGCAATAGATTTTGATATGCAGGAAGAAATAATTGAAGAAAAGATAGGAGCAATAGTAGTGGCAACAGGTTACGATTTGTATCCTATAGAAAAAATTGGTGAATATGGAAGTGGAAAATATGAAGATGTAATGGATGGGTTGCAATTTGAGCGACTCTTATCTGCGACCGGTCCTACCGAAGGTGAAATTAGGAGACTTTCTGATAATAAGATTCCAAAACGGATAGTATTTGTGAGTTGTGTAGGGTCAAGGGATCCTGAAAAGCATCTTCCTTACTGTTCAAAAATATGTTGTATGTATATGGCAAAGCATGCGATGTTATATAAGCATAAAGTTCCGGATGGAGAAGCTATTATATTCTATATTGACATAAGGGCTGGTGGAAAGGGATATGAGGAGTTTGTTACGAGGGCGCAAGAGGAAGACGGAGTGCTTTATATACGAGGAAAAGTATCAAAGATTTTCAAAGATAGTGATGGTAAACTTATTGCTTGGGGCGCAGATACACTTCTTGGAAAGCAAGTTGAAATTGAATGTGATATGGTAGTTCTCTCAATGGCAATAGTTCCCGGTAAAGGGATTAAAGATTTAATGAGTAAGTTAAAGATTTCTTCTGATATGCATGGATTTCTTTCAGAAGCTCATCCAAAATTAAGACCTGTGGAAAGTATCTCAGCTGGATTCTTTTTCGCCGGATGTGCCCAAGCTCCGAAAGATGTTCCGGAGACTGTAGCTCAAGCATCCGGAGCGGCATCAAAGGTTACTGACTTATTTGCTGAAGAAGAACTAAAGCATGCACCTATAGTCGCAACGGTAGATGAAAATCTATGTAGTGGTTGTGGAATATGCATTCCATTGTGTCCATATACTGCCAGAGAATATGAAATCAAGGATGGAGTTCGTATAGCAAAGGTGAATGAAATCTTATGTGAAGGGTGTGGAAGTTGTATAGCGGCTTGTCCTTCCGGAGCATGTCAGCAAAAGAATTTAACAGACAATCAAGTATTACAAATGGTAAAAGCAGCATTGAGTTAAAAAATATAGTATACACAATTCAAAAAATATTTTTGTAAAATGATAAAGAATGATATGCTTTCTTAAAAGAGGAAGAATATTTATAGATTATAGATAGTTTTAATTATATGTAATGTCTTTAAGTGATGGTTACAATATCTGAGTAAAAGAGCAAAGGCAAGATTATGGAATTTGTGAATAAGGAAAATAGCTTTTTCTTTTTGACTCTTGCCAGAACCTTCAATAAAATA
>JAUVIV010000138.1 GCA_030592575.1 bacterium
AGAACAGTTTCGAAAAATGGGAATGGAATGGAGGTAAGAGAAAAAACGATTTTAGGCAATGATTTTATGGAAAAAGAGAAGGCTCTGGCATGTCAATTTGTAACCACATCTTAGAGCCAGGACATTTAATTATCGGATATATTAAATCAACGGTAAGTTCTCCAATTATATATGATTTTCTGGCAATTGCTCCGTAATCTTCAATAAGTTGATATGCTTTTTGAGGCATATAGGCAAATTGTAAATCTATAGGTTTTAGATTTTGTCCTTTTGGAAGAATATTAGGAAATAATACAATATTAAAAAGCAAAACTATTCCGAATAACAATAAGATACTTTTACCACTTGCATTCTTTTGTATAAAATTTTTCAATTTATATTTAAAAGATAAAAATATTATTCTCGTCGCTAAACCGTATCAGTCTATAAGTATAAAGTAATTCCAAAGTTTGTCAACTTTTTGTTTATAATAATATTTTTTGCAAGTATCTAAAATGAAAAGACTTGACTTTTTATTGCTCTGTTAGTATATTATATAAAAAAATAGGAGGAATTATGAATAAGTACAAATTAATATTTACATTGGCTTTATTGATAAGCATTCCGATGATAGGAAATACAGATGACGCACCTCCTATCACATACGACCCCACACATACCCCCGTATCAGGATATAAAGAATATATCACCAAGCATCCTCAAGCTCCAACTAATGTTAAACAAGTTTACAAAACAACTATCTTTAAAAATAAATCTAAACTGAGTAAATTCTTTGTTATAGTGAATTCGTCTCTATACTCCAGCATTACATCTTCAATAAACCAATATACGACGGATCTTGAGGCTGAAGGTTATACGGTCAATGTTTATACATGGTCAGGTGGAACTGATATTACTTTAAAAACATTTCTGCAAGATAGCTCAAGTGAGTTAGTAGGAGTTCTTTTTGTCGGGAATCTACCTATAGCATGGTACGAATTAGATGAGCAACCTGATCCTTGGCAAAAATATGAAGATTTTCCCTGTGATTTATATTATATGGACTTAGATGGTGGATGGACAGATACTAACCCGACAGGCAGTTGCCAGACAGGGGTATGGGATGGGCATTCTAACGGAAGCGGAGATATAGCTCCTGAAATATGGATTGGTAGATTGTATGTATCACCTTCTATGGGAACTGAATCTACTCTTATTAATAAGTATTTTACAAAAGCACATAAATATAGAATGGGAGGATTCAATCTGCAAATAAATAACAGAACTTTGGAATACATTGATGATGACTTCTCAAGCTATTGGCCTAATGGATTCGGAACTCCACGAATATACGATAGTGTAGTAATAGTTACCAATTCCAGTAGCACTACTGCTTATGATTATGAAAACAATCGTCTTACAGGAAACTATGCATGGATAAACCTTGCGGCTCATTCTAATCCCACCAAACATTATTTCGGCTCTCCGACAGTTGACTATAATGACGTTAAAAGCAAAAAACCATTAACTCACTTTTATTCTTTGTATTGTTGTTCTAATTGCAGATTCACAAGCAACAATTGTATGGGTAATTGGTATATATTTGTGGATAGTTGCGGATTAGGTGCTACAGGAAGTGCTAAAATAGGAGGTATGTATGCTCATTCAACTTTTTTTAGCTCATTGGCAAACTACAAGACTCATGGCGAGGCACTCAAAGATTGGTGGTCATTTCAACTTCCTTGTAATGAAACAGAAAAACATTATTGGTATGGATTAACTTTACTCGGTGACCCTGCATTAATACCAAAGCCACTCAATAATATTCCACCAAATTGTCCAAGCACACCCTCAGGACCAACAATCGGGTTAACAGATAGTTCTTATTATTTTTCCACTTCAACAACTGATGCTAATGGAGATAATATTTCCTATAGATTCGCCTGGGGAGATGGTGATACATCAACATGGACAAGCTATGTAACAAGCGGAACTATTGACTCCTTATCGCATTTCTGGTCGGTAGCCGATACCTATTATGTAACTGCACAGGCAAAAGATACCAGTGAAGCTACATCCGGTCGGTCTAATACCGCATCAATCAACATCTCTGCTACAAACACTGAAGAACCTTATAGTACACTTCTGCCAACAACTTTTGAACTATCACAAAGTTCTCCGAATCCGTCTTCAGGCAAAATTACCATAAGCTACGCAATACCAAAATCTGTTCATATAACCTTAAAAGTTTATGATATATCGGGCAAATTACTAAAAACATTGGTAAATGAGATAAAAAAAACTGCTCGTTATTCGGAAATTTGGGATGGCAAGAATGAACAAGGTAAAAAGTTAGCATTCGGAACATACCTTGTTAAATTCACAGCTGGTAATTACACCGAAACAAGAAAGATAGTTTTGATAAAGTAGTAACCTACTTCATAGCATTTATTTGGCAGTCAATAAATTTTTTATTGACATAAATGAAAAGAAAGATTTTTTCATAAAAACAGAAAAAAGGAGTGAAAATGTGTAAAAAAACTTTGAGATGGATGGTATTACCTATCATTGTTGTTGGAGGTATAAGTTTCAATACTCAGGCAATAGGAGAAATATCTTTGATAAAGTGCGATAAATGTAAGGAAGAGCGAAAAATCCAGACAGATACAACGAGAAAAACGCTAACATATGAGGAAATTAATAAAAAAATGATTGAGGAAGATATAAAAGGATGGAGCCCGCTGATTCCAGGACTTATTAAATTGTTAAAAGAAGAAAAGGATGGTGAAAAAAGAGCAGACGTAGTACATTATTTAGGCCGAACACGAGACATGAAAATTTTAGAACCTTTATGTTTGATGCTTCTGAATGATAGTGTAGCTGAAGTTCGTGTTGCTGCTGCAAAAGCATTAAGATGGATAGAAGAGTATAATCACGATACTACTGCAATATCTACGCTAAGAAAAGGATTAAAAGACAAAGAGGCTAAAGTCAGAAAAGAATCAGCAATTTCATTGGGAGAACTAGGATTCATAGAAGATGCTCGTTCTGTTTTAATTACAAACAAGTGCTTTAATGTCCTGGCAAGAGCTGGTAACAGACAATCAATTCCTGCAATTAAAGCGGCTTTGAACGATACAAATAATCTTATTCGTATAAGAGCGGCTCAATCATTAGAATATCTTGGAGTAGATGTACCTCTCTTTTCTATACTGATGGAGATAATCAGAGGTAAAGGAAATATCCACACACGAGGGGACGTTGCTCTTCCACTTCTTGCAGAACGTTTTGGTGGAGACAAAGATGCAATAAACGCTATAGAAAAAGCAGCAGGAGATACGAACTCTTATGTCCATTTAGGAGCCATACTGGCATTAGAGAGAGCACTGAGAAATGGAAGCATCTATGCTTTACATTCTCTAAGAAAGTTAAGAGACTCAAAGTATGAAGATGTGCAAAACTGGGCAGTGATGATATTAGAAAGAAATTCTGCAATTATAGGAGAACTGGAGGAACAAAATGAATAAAACCCCATACAATTATGTATAAGTATTGCTGGATATTCATATTCTTCATAGGAATAACTAATCATGCAACTGTTGCACTTACATACAACAGTGACAAAGCAGCAACATATGCTGATGAGTGGTGTAATGATGGTCCTGGAGCTAAGGGTTATAATATTGGAGATCCAAACCCTAACAATTGCGATCCATTTAAAAATTACAGTCCTTTCGATTGTGCCAATTTTGTGTCTCAGTGTTTAAAAGCAGGAGGTATTGATTTGTCCTCTTGTCAGAATGTAGATAATTGTGGCAGCATGCCATCTTGTTATTGGTTAACTCGTTGTATCTTACCGTCTAAAAGTGCCTTTATTGTATATCCGTCTAAGGATTTTCCGTGGTGGATGGAAAAAGGGGATATCATTGTTTTTAACCAACCTCCTAAGCCTAAACAGACCGTTATTCGTTATTCAAAAATCGGAAATCGTAATAATATAAAACTTGAGATTTATGATATAAGTGGAAGATTGGTAGAAAAAGAGATTCTTCGCTACCGCTCAGAATGACAAAGGCAGTCAGAATAACAGATTGGAGATAGGGAAACATTTAAGGAATGGGATTTACTTTGTGAAGGTAAAAGGATATAAACCTATA
>JAUVIV010000113.1 GCA_030592575.1 bacterium
ATATTTTATTGAAGGTTCTGGCAAGAGTCAAAAAGAAAAAGCTATTTTCCTTATTCACAAATTCCATAATCTTGCCTTTGCTCTTTTACTCAGATATTGTAACCATCACTTAAAGACATTACAAATCAGTATTACCTTTTCCTAAATTACAATCTTGACACAATGTTTGAAGATTATCAATCCCTCCCTTGGAAAATGGAATAATGTGGTCTACATGTAACTTTATTGCTCCTCGTAGTGAAATTGCAGGACTTCTTCCACATTTAACACATGTATATCCATCTTTGCTGAAAACCTGTAATCGTAAACGGGGAGTAATTGTTCGAGTTCTTCTCTTAACCACTTTTGTTTTATCTTTTTTATTTGGAATTTCCTGCTTAGATTTTAATTCTAAATCCGTACTCCCTTTCATCTTATATTCTATAAATGCCGTACAAGCTTCTGTCCATGACCCAAAATGATTTTCATATGTGCCAGCAGAATATAAAGATAAAGGTTTTATCATTTCACTATAAAAAGGTTGCCTGGTAAGGCTATTCCAAATATTTTCCAAATTCTTGAATAATTCTAAATCACTAATCTTAGCTATTTTCTTTATTTTTAGTCCAGCTTCTTTTAAAGCATTATTCCACGAATGAAAATTTTTTCTCACCGTTGATTTGCTAATTGTCGATATTTTATCAAATTCTTCTCCTGAAAAAGTATCCTTTCCTAATATTTCAGACACCCTTTTTAATTCATTTATTATTTCTTGTTTGGAATATTTAGAAACTTTAGATTGACCCAATTCAGCAATTTTCAAAGCGTTATTCCAACCCCCAAATGTTCTTCGTATTGTATCAGCACTTACTTTCCCATATTTCTTAAAATCGAAAATAGTTACAGTCTTTTTGTTAAGTAATTTTGCAACTCTCCTTAATTCATCTATTAGAATTTTCTCTTTTTCCTCTTTAGGTAAGCTTCTTATAGGAAATTGTCTTAATTGATAGTTCATTTTCTTCATAAATTAAATTTCCAAATTGTACATAACTTGTTTATATCTGAACTAACTTCGTATATATTGCCTTATGGATGTTATCTCATAAAGTGATTTTTATCAACCTTATTCTGTGTTCAAGAACTACTGAGCAAATTGAGTCATAAAGCTCATGTTAGGCGGAGTGTGCTTTCTCTTTTTGCTTCGTTAGATATTCAAACTTCTTCCGGAGTAATTCAAGTTGCTTTTTCTCTGAGAGAGTAGATAACTTATCTTCAGCTTCTTTCTGCAATTCGCGTTTCATCTTCACAGCATCAAATTTTTTATCCTTCATAAACTACCTCCTTTGGACTTCTAATTTCAAGTATAGGATAACCCAATTTTAGATTCACAGAATTAAATAAATGAATACGCTTTATATTTACAATATGCTTGAAATTCCAACTGACCAATGTATCCACTCGTTTCACTGTTGCAATTGCTATATGTCGTGCATCTAAAAGGTTCTTCTCTACTACAGCACCTTCTTTAATGTAGGTATTAGCAAGAGCTATCGATTCTTCAGTTAGAGAAATATACTCAATATTATCTCTGGGGACCTTCTTTAGTATGTTGTTTACTTTTTCAGGGGCTCCCTCAAGTTCAAGCAATAATATATCTGAAACTACCAATATTTTCTCCCCTGAGATAAATTCATCAAAAAGCTGTATAGAATTTTTTTTAAACTCTTCATCAAAACAACCACCTATAACAGAAGTATCAACATAGATACGTAACTTAAACATTACTTTATCCTCCTTCTTAAATGTTATTTCATAAAGGTGGTCTTGTCAAATTTATTTTGTGTTCAAGAACCATTGAGTAAATTGAGTCACAAAGCTCGTGTTAGTCTGAATGCTAAATAAAATTACACAGTTTCAAATTGTAGGTTTTTCAACATCTTCTGAGAAACCCGTTTGCTTAGGTTGAGTATTTCAATTCCAAGAACATTGTTATTTACATCATAATCAAGAATCACACCCGGCTTAATCTCCTCCGAATCAATAATAGCCGATTCGTCAAGTCGAAAATATAAGGCATCATTCTTTTGGTCTACTTTTAATCTCATGAGCACCTCCTCAATCTGCGATCAAAGAAAAGAGTAACAATTATTTGGGGATGTACATCTGAATTTACCACAATTCTCAAATATCTATCCCCATATTCTTTGATTGAACTTTATATAATGAACAGTACCATCTTCCTTTACTTCCTTCTTGTCTGGTTTTTCTAAAGTTAGTCTTACCCATGATTCCTGAATGTTTCGTTCTTTCGATACATCATACGCATGTTCTGAAAATTCATAATCCATCATTGTAGTTTATCGGTTAAAAGTAGTCTTGTCAAACTTATTTTGATTGAGCATAATTTTTTTGTCATTCTAAACGAGAGTGAAGAATCCCAAATATCTAACAATACATTTTTTATAAAACCTTTATGGAACTTTTCTTGACCGAGATTCTTCAGTCGCTCTGCTCCTTCAGAATGACAAATAAAAAACTCAGAGAAACAATTTTTATACTTTGTCAGAACTTTTTTTCGTACTTAAGAACCATATTTATAATATGCAGCACAAGTACCTTCAGAGGAAACCATACACGGACCTACAGGATTTTCTGGAGTACAAGTAGTTCCAAATAAAGCACAATCTGAAGGTATATTTACGCCTCGCAATATGTTTCCACAAATACAAGCAGGGTTTTCTTTTGTTGGTTCTACTTTCACTTCTATGTTTTTTTCAACATCAAATTCTTTGTATTCTTCTCTGATTTTAAGTCCACTATTTGAAATAATCCCAATCCCTCTCCATTCACTATCACAAACTTCAAATACTTCATTTACTAAATCTTTTGCTGCCTGATTTCCTTTTTCTTTTACTGACCTTTTGTAACAATTCTCAACTTTAGGAGACAGATATGCCTGTTCCTTACAATTATTTGTTTGATTCACAAGACAAAGAATAGCTCTAAGAATATCCATAGGTTCAAATCCGGTTACTGCACAAGGAATCTTATGTTTCTCTGCAATAAAATCATAAATTTTTCTACCTATTATTATAGAAACATGACCGGGAAGCAAAAAACCATTTACTTTTACTTCTTCACTTTCAAGAATAACTTTTATAGCTGGTGGAATTAGTTTATGCGTAGATAAAACAAAGTAATTCTTTAGCTTTCGCTCTTTTGCATCTTTTAGTGAAGCTGCTATTGTAGGAGTTGTGGTCTCAAATCCAATACCAAAGAATATTATCTTTTTATTTGGATTGTTTTCAGCAAGTTTCAGAGCATCGTTTACCGAATAAACAATCCTTATATCTCTGCCCAAGGATTTCTCTCTACTCAAAGAAGAACTTGAGCCCGGCACTTTTATCATATCACCAAATGTTGTAATAATTACATCTTCTTGCCGAGCATAAGCAATCATTTTATCAATTTGGTGATTTGGAGTAACGCAAACAGGACAGCCAGGACCCGACAACAATCTTATATTTTTCGGGAGTAGATTTTTAATTCCATTTTTGGCAATTGACATCGTGTGAGTCCCACACACTTCCATAATAGTAATGTTTTGAGAAGGGTTTCTTTTGGCAATTTCTCGAGACAAAGATTGACAGCTATTGCTATCGTAGAATTCATCTAAATACTTCACTTTATCCAAGGACAAGCAGGAAATACTTTTGCCTTTAATGTAAGCTTTACAACAGAATTAGTAGAATCATTTGTATATACTGAAATTATTTTTTTGACATCTCCTTTATAAGAACCTGAGTTGAAAATAGCTTCAATGGCACTTTCTCCATTAGGTGCTATTCTTTTTGATGCGACCGCACCAGCAGTACATCCTCAAGGAGCTCGTAGTTTTTTGATTATTAACGTATCTCCGCCAATATTTTTGAATTTAAAAATATGAGTTATTCTTTTCTTCTGAGTAATTTCTCCAAAATCGAATTCTGTTTCTTCAAAACTTATTCGAGGTAATTTTACCGGAGGTATTTCAGACTTTTGAATGCATCCGAGTTCTATAAAGATAACACTAATTAGAAAATATTTTAAAATGTTCATTCTACGAACTCCTTCAGCAAAGCTAATGTTTCAGCAGCTTCTTCTTCATCCAATATTTGAATCCCAAAACCTGCATGCAAAACAACATAGTCACCCACTTTAATATCCTCAACTAATCTTAAATCTACTTCTCTCTTGACTCCACCAATTTCTGCTATACCGGTGTTGCCTTTTTTTTCTATGATTTTTGCAGGTATTGCTAAACACATATCATAAATATATATAAAATTGAAAATGTGAAATTGCAACTAATTTTTTTAATTATTTTATAAAATGGATAATTATTTCATACCTATTATAATTTATTTATCTTTGCATTTGCAATTACTGTTTGCCCCAACGAAATACCACCATCATTTGATGGGACTTTGTGGTGAGTGTAAACCCGAAATTCACTTTCTCGTAATTTATTCAAGGTAACTTGCAATAATAACATATTTTGAAATACTCCACCGCTCAGAGCAACTTCGTTCAATCCTAATCTCTCTCTTATTTGTAGGGCAACATCTTTAATTATATTTGCTATAGTATTATGAAATTTTGCAGAAATAATGGAAAACTCTTTATTTGATTTCAAATCTTCAATAATACCAAAAAATATTTGCGATGGGTCTATGATTAAACCGGAATTGTGTGGATTGATTTCATAACTATATTCTGCAGTGCAATTTTCATCTGCTATCATTTCTAATTCTATTGCTGCTTGACCTTCGTAATTTACCTTGTCTCTTGTTCCTATGAGTGAGGAAACAGCATCAAACAATCTGCCAACAGAAGATATAATCGGTGAATTTATGTGCTTATCAATAATACTTATCAAACCATTCCATCTTTTTTTATCTATCTTATTCGTAAATTCTATTCCTAAATCAAGAGCATTATCTCCATAAATTTGATAAAGATAAGAGATTGCCATACGATACGGCTCTTTGATTGCCTGTGTACCCCCTGGCATCTGAATATATTTAAAATGTGCAACTCTCTTAAATCCCGAGAAATCAGCAACAAAAAACTCACCTCCCCAAAGAGTATTATCATCCCCATAACCTAACCCATCAAACGCTACTCCAATTACTTTTTGGGTTATACCATTTTCTGCCATACAAGATGCAATATGAGCATGATGGTGCTGGATACCAACAGTTAAGAGCTTAGAATTAAGAGTTCTGAGTTTTTTGGCATACTTAGTAGATAAATATTCAGGATGAAGGTCATAGGCAATGACAGTTGGGTTTATATAGAAAAGATTTTTAAAGTGTTCTATTCCTTGTTCAAAAGAAGTAAGAGTTTCAATATTCTCTAAATCTCCAATGTGATGACTTACAAAAGCATAGTTATCTCTTGCCAGACAAAATGTATTCTTTAACTCGGCACCACAGGATAAGATATGTAGGGGAGAACGGCCGTTCGCCCTTACAACGGGAAGTTTTATATGTTCCGGCACATATCCTCTTGCTCTCCTAAGAATCATTTCTTTGTCCTCAAAACATCTTGTTACGCTATCATCACACCTCATATAAATTTCACGATCATTAATCAAAAAATAATCCGTAATATCTTTTAACTTTGCTAATGTTTCTTCATTTTTATAGGATATTGGTTCGTCACTTATATTTCCGGAAGTCATTACCAGAATAGAAAGTTGTAAGAATAAAAGATGATGAAGTGGAGTGTAAGGAAGCATTACTCCGTAATATTTTTGTTTTGGTGCAACTCCATCTGCTATTTTACCTTCTGTCATTCTGAGTGTTAACGAAGAATCTTCTACAAGATTCTTCGCAGAGTTTACCCTGAACGATATGTTGAGATTCTTTACTTTGTTCAGAATGACAAGTGAAGGGTTCAGAGTAATACCTTTCTTTCTCAAAAGTACTATTGGACGCTTTTCAGACAAAAGTAGTTTCTCCTCGAACTTATTTACAAGACAGAAGGACTTAATTACTTCCATATTTTTTGCCATAACAGCAAATGGTTTCTCTTCCCGATATTTTTTTGCTCTCAAAGTAGCAACTGCTTTTTGATTTTGAGCATCACAAGCAAGGTGGAATCCACCCAGCCCTTTAATAGCTACAATCTTTCCTTGTTTTAACAATTCAATAGTATCTTTTATTGCCTCTGTTTCTTTACTCTGGAAAATTGACGTTGCCCCTATATTATTAATTAATTTTACCTGTGGACCACAATCAGGACAAGCATTAGGTTGGGCATGAAATCTCCTATCCAGAGGGTTATCATATTCTTTCTGACATAAAAAACACATTTTGAACTTATTCATTGTGGTTTTGTCTCTATCATAAGGAATGTCTTTAATGATTGTAAATCGAGGTCCACAATTTGTGCAATTGATAAAAGGGTAACTGAATCTTCTATCATTTGTGTCAAATAGTTCCTGCACACAATCCTTACAAATAGTTATATCCGCAGAGATAAGTGTTACCATATTGACAGTAGAGGCACGATGCATTGTGCCCCTACTTGATTTTATAATGAATGTTTTATATCCTGTTAAATGAAGTATTTTAGTTTGTATTTTCTCAATTCTTGAAAGAGGAGGAGCTTTTTGTTCTATATCTAAAATAAATTTTTTTAGAATTTCTTTTTCTCCCTCAACCTCTATAACTACTCCTTCAGCGTTATTGAGTACAAATCCATTTAAGTTATATTTGCTTGCCAGCGAATAAATAAATGGTCGGAATCCCACACCTTGAACAATTCCCTTAACTTTTATCTCTTCTCTTCGTATCACAGCAATTAATATTGTACTTATTGTAAAAAAGATTGCAAGGTTTTTTCCCATTGAGGTCTATGGAAATTTCTTGACATTATGCGATTATATAATAAGTTGTAATGTCTTTAAGTGATGGTTACAATATCTGAGTAAAAGAGCAAAGGCAAGATTATGGAATTTGTGAATAAGGAAAATAGCTTTTTCTTTTTGACTCTTGCCAGAACCTTCAATAAAATA
>JAUVIV010000063.1 GCA_030592575.1 bacterium
AGAAATCATAGAGATTGAAGATTGGCTTAATAATAGACCAAGGAAGTGCTTGAATTATCAAACACCATTGGAAGTCTTGGAAAAAGAAAGGAGCGTTGCACTTGCTGGTTGAATTCAGTTTTTAATATTAAGGGAAAACAGATACAATAACTGTAATTCAACTATGCTACAATATAAATTATGATGTCTCAAACAACGCTATTCGGCGAAAAATACAAAATACACCAATTTCCAAGGACTCAATATTTAGGGAGTAAAGAAAAACTTATAAAATGGATTCTTGAAACCGCGCCGAAAGATATAAAAACTGTCTTTGATGCCTTTGGTGGTACTTCTATTGTTGGTTATTATTTTAAGGACAGAGGTTATAAAGTGTATAGTAACGATTTTTTAAAGTGCAATTATTTAATAGCCAAAGCTTTAATTGAAAACCAAAACATCATACTTGATAAAAATGACATACAAATTTTACTTAATGAGACCACCAAAGCTGATAATTTAATTGAAAAAGTTTTTACTGGAGTTTTCTTTGAAATAGATCAAGCAAAATTTTTAGATAAATTCAGAGCTAATGTTGAAAAACTTGATAATGAATATAAAAAATCATTGGCTTTAGCCTTAATGAATCGTTCTCTAACAAGAAAAATTACATTAGGACATTTCGCTCACTTGAAAGCAATTGAATACAGTAAAAATCCTGATCGTATTAAAAGGAATGCTAGTTTAGCAAAACATTTAAAGGATATATTTCAAAACTTTGTTCATTTATACAATAACGCTGTTTTTGATAACAAAAAAACAAATAAAGCTTTTTGTGAAGATACTGTTTCTTTGCTTCCAAAACTCAAAGATGTTGATTTGGTTTATTTTGATCCGCCTTATGTCGGTTGTCATCCTGACTATCAAGCATTTTATCACTTTTTAGAGACTTATGTGCAGTACTGGAAAGATAAAGAATTTGTAAATGGAACAAAAATGTATTATCCCAAAAAAGAAAGTGGATTTGTTCGAAAAACTGAAATCGAAAATTCTTTTCAAAAATTATTTAAAAATAGTCAGCACATTCCTTATTGGTTAATTTCTTATAATAGCAAAAGCTATCCAGACAAAAACAAGATGATTGAACTTATAAAACAGTTTAAAAAAGTAAAAGTGTACGACCAAGAATATACTAATCATTATGGAGGGAAAGGAAGTCGCAAAGGAACAAGTGAATATTTATTTTATTGTTATAATTAAACCACTATGAATTTTGAAATTTATCAACAACTCAAAAAACTTTATCAAGCAAACGATTTTGAAAAATTACTTAAAGACTCAAATAGTTTGTTGTTTTTAAAAATTCGATCAATTGCCAGAAAAGTATTATTGATGGAGTTTGCAGAAAATATAGGAATTGATCCAAATCAAGGAACAAATAATTTAATCAAAGAAATATCAAACAACCATAAAACCGAAAAGGTAATTGATAATTTCATTGATTCTAAATTTCAAAACGAAAGAAAAGAGCGTAGAATTTATGAGGATAAACTTATTTCAGAACTATATAAGCTAAAGATTTTTGACTGGGGCGGGCTTTATCAAAATAATTTGGAAAGAACGATAGTTGATAACTACATCAAAAAAATAAAAAATTATGATCTCCTGATGTACAAAGTTGACAATGAAATACACGAAAGTTTAAAGGGCTATGTTTTATGTTCATGGTTCAACCATTGGACTTCTATTTTGATAGAGGATATTTTTAAGGGACATAAACGAGTCTTGCCTGCAATCGGTCTAATTAAAAAAGTAGATTTTTTTGTTGATCAAATCCCTTTTGATCTAAAAGTTACCTACTTCCCCGATGGATTTATGGCATTAAAACGCAAAGAGAAGGGTTTGAAACCAGAATTAACTGTACTTAAACAAATAGCTAGAGAAAATAAAATTAACTTTGATTCTTCACAAAAAAACAAATTTTTACTTTCTGAACTTTTGACCAGATTATCTGAAAGCCATCTTGAGCCAGCTAAAAAAGCTATTTCTGATTTTCACAAAATCCGATGGGAAATTATAGAAGAAACAATGAAAAATAAAAAAGAATTAATCAGGTGGCTTTATGAAGAACAAGGAGAAAGACACTTTGATTCAGCCAATCGTTTATTTCTAATATTGATTGATAAAAATAATTTAGATGAAAGCTGGAAATTAAAAAGAAATATTGATTTTTTGAAAGAAAGTGTCGGCTCATACTTAGATAAATTCAATATCAATAATGATCTAAAAATTATTTTTGATTGGCAAGATGAAAAATATACTTCTATTTCAGATGCCTTGTTTATTGTAAAAAAATAAAATGTTTATCTACGACAAACCAATTGAAACAGAAAAAGATGATTTTCTAGGACGAAAAAGATTTTCTCAACATCTTGGGAAGGCACTTTTAGATTGGCAAGAAAAAGAAAGTCTTGTCATTGCAATATATGGTGAATGGGGGTCAGGAAAATCTTCAGTCATCAATTTAGCCAGCAAATATATTGAGAATATACAAAATGACGATAAGCCAACAATCATTGAATTTAATCCGTGGGGCTTTTCAGAGGAAAAAAATCTCAGCATCCATTTTTTTAACGAAATAGCAAAAGAACTTGAAATCAAGCAGGGTTCATCAAAAGATAAAAAAATTGCAGAAAAACTAAAACTATATGCCAAATTACTTAGTCTTACACCAAAAAAAGAAACCTTAAACACTTTATCTTCAAAAATTTTGCTGGGATTAGGCTTAATAGGTATTTCATCTAGTCAAATCATTCAATGGATACAAATACCAGCAAACTGGATTAAATATATAGTTTTTGGAGTAGGAGTGCTGTTATTTTTGGTAGGCTTATTTAAAGACTTCTTGCTTGGGCTATCAGATTTTTTTCAACAGAAATATTTAGCAAATAATAAATCTATTACAGAGTTAAAAAATGAAATCAAAAAAGAGCTTTTGGATCGTAATAAAAAAATTGTAATTGTAGTTGATGATATTGACCGACTGAACCAGTCAGAAATTAAGCAGATTTTCAGACTAATTAGGGTTAATGCAGATTTTCCAAATACAATTTATCTCTTAGCCTTTGATAGAAAAATCGTTGAAAAAAACCTTGAGGAACAAATTGGCGTTTCGGGAAAAGATTACTTAAACAAAATTATTCAAGTAAACTTTAATGTTCCTTTTGCAAAACCTTCTAAAATTTCTAAATTTCTATTTGAGGAACTAAATCGTATTTTAAGCATACTACCAAAATCTGCGCAAAAACATTTTGAGCAAGATGATCCATATTGGGCAAATGTTTATAATTCTGGTTTCAAGGACTTTTTTAAAAACATAAGAGATGTTAAAAGATTCGCAAGTAGCTTGGAGTTCAATATTTCCCAGATGTACAAAGGCGAAGTAATGGAAGTAAATCCAATAGATTTCATTGCTATTGAAGCAATTAGAATTTTTGCACCAGATTTTTACTTGTTCATGCGTAGTAAAAGCTCACTTTTCACTTCAACAGATAGAAATGATAGAGACTCAACAGATAACAATCCAAAAAAAGATGAGATAAAAAAAGCTTTAGATGAATTACCAAGTAAAATGAGTGAATCCGTCCTTGAGCTGTTAAAAAGATTATTTCCTCAAGTAGATGGCATTTTTCAATATGGCTATTCAACTCATGGCCATGAATGGCAATCAAGTTGGAGTAATAATTTAAGAGTATGTGCTACAAATAATTTTGACAGCTACTTCACAATAATTCCGGGTGGTGATGAAGAAGAGTTGAGTCAGTTTGAAATTGAAGAAATTCTAGACAAAACAAATTCAGCAAAAGATTTTGAAAAAATTATCAGGGAATATATCGAAAAAAAGAAAATCAGAAAGGTTTTGCAAAGAATCCAAGATTTTACAGACAGTCAAGATCGTATTTCTCAAGACAAAGCAAAGAATGTGGTTGTGGCACTTTTTAATATTTCAGATGACCTACCAGAGGAAAAGGTCGGTATGTGGGATTTTGGAATAGATATGGACTTAATGAGAATAATTTACCAATTGCTAAAACGAGAAACTGACAAGATCAAGAATTTTGAAATATTAAAAGAAGCTATTCCATCATCAAAAGGTTTGTTTGGTCCAATACGAAAAGTTTCCTTAGAGTCTTCAAGAAAAGAAAAAGATAAAAATTCTGATGAATTTATAGTACCAGAAGATAAAATTGAAGAACTACAAGCATTGAGCGTCACAAAGATTAAAGAAACTAGTACAGATGAATTGCTAAAAAATAAAAATCTGCTTTATATTCTATATCGCTGGAAAGAATGGGATAAAGAAGAAAAATATAAAGAGTTTATCAAGGAAGTCACTGATGATAACGACAAATTAATTTTATTTATCGCCAAATTCGTTGCAGAGTCCAAAAGTCAATCTTTTGGAGATTATGGAGTAAAAGTAACTAAAAAGTTTAATTATAAAAATCTATGTGATTTCATTGACATTGACGAAGTAATGGCAAAATTGGAAGAAATTAAAAAACAAGATAACAAAGTATACAAAGATAACAAACAAACAATTGACATATTTTTGGATAACTATAATAAAAAGGACAAAAAGACTTAAATTAAAGAATAAGGAATTTTGTGTTACGGGCATTCATCCCTTTAATTTCCCTCTGCCCTCCGCTCAAAACAGAAAAAAATTTGTTTTGCAATTAATAATAAAAGCTGTCTTGTTTTTAAAAAGTAAAGGTAAAATATCAAATAAAGAATATCAAGAAATATGCGAAGTGTCAAAGGGAACTGCCACAAAAGAATTGAAAGAATTGACCGACAAGCATAGTATCTTAAAACGAAAAGAAAATGTGGGAGCAGGAACTTTTTATGTGATAAAATAATAAAAATAAATTGGATAATAATTGGATAAATTGGATAATGCCCAGCACAGAACAAACGCTAAAAATCATAGTTGCCCTGCGGGACAACAACGCTTTTAATCGTAGTCGTTGTATGCTATTTAAAAAGAACGACATATGCCATCAAAATTACATTTTTTAAACGTTAAGCAAGGAGATTGCACTTGGATAAAACATGCAGATGGAAAAAACTCTATAATTGATGTGTTTAATGTTTCCTCTGAAACCCAAAACCCAGACACTCTCATCCATCCCAAAACTAAAAAAAATAAAAAATATCTTGACATTTAACTACATCATAACTACATAATATACTGTTATGGAAATAAAAGAAATTAACGAAAAAGTACAAAAGGAAAGTGTATTCGTCAATGCTTTGTGTTCAGAGATTGAGAAAGTAATAGTTGGGCAACGAGTTCTGATTGATAGACTTATGGTCGGGCTTCTTGCTAATGGACATATTTTAATTGAAGGAGTTCCCGGACTTGCCAAGACTCTTGCCGTAAGCACACTTTCCGATTGCATACAAACTAAATTTCAACGCATTCAATTTACTCCTGATTTATTACCTGCTGACCTTATAGGAACTCTCGTATATAATCCGAAAGACGGGGAATTTACAGTTAAAAAGGGTCCAGTTTTTACGAACCTTATTCTTGCCGATGAAATAAATCGTGCACCTGCGAAAGTACAATCAGCACTTCTTGAAGCTATGCAGGAACAACAAGTTACAATTGGGAAACAAACTTACCCTATGGAACAACCGTTTATGGTATTGGCTACTCAAAATCCGATAGAACAGGAAGGAACATATCCTTTGCCAGAAGCTCAAATAGATAGGTTTATGCTGAAAGTTAAAATTAGTTATCCTTCCCATCAGGATGAACTTGAGATAATAGAACGGATGGCAAAAACGCATAAACCAAAAACAAATAAAGTAGTATCACCTAAAGAAATAATACAGGCAAGAAAAGTTGTGGATGAAATCTATGTAGATAAGAAAATTAAAAAATATATTGTGGACTTAGTTTTCGCATCCCGAGAACCCGAAAAATACAATATCAAAGATATGAAAGGACTTATATCCTACGGTGCTTCTCCCAGAGCATCAATATATCTTACTATTACATCAAAAGCTTATGCCTTTTTGCAGGGAAGAGGTTATGTAACACCAGACGATATTAAAGCTATAGGATTAGATGTTTTGAGACATAGAATCATTCTTAGCTACGAAGCAGAGGCAGAAGGTATGACATCAGATATTATAGTAAAAAGGTTATTTGAGGAAGTAGAAGTTCCTTAAAAGTACTAACAGTGTAGTTTTATACCCTTTAATATATGCTTCCCGAAGATATAATAAAAAAAATCAAGAGAATTGAGATACGGTCAAGACGTGCAGTTACAGACGTCTTTGCAGGTGAATATAAGAGCATATTCAAAGGAAGAGGAATGGAGTTTATGGAAGTGCGAGAATATTATCCGGGAGATGATATCAGGATAATTGACTGGAATGTTACTGCAAGAATGGGAGTCCCTTATGTAAAGAAATTTGTAGAAGAAAGAGAACTTACATTAATGATTCTTCTGGACGCTTCAAGCTCACTCAACTTTGGTACGAGAGGCAGGATAAAAAGAGAAGTGGCAGCAGAGATTGGCGGTGTACTTGCTTTTTGCAGTCTCAGAAATAATGATAAAATTGGACTTACGATATTTACTGACCAAATCGAAATATTTATCCCTCCCTCAAAAGGAACTACGCATGTTTTGAGAATAATCAGAGAAATACTTTATTTCAAACCACGCAATAAGGGAACAGATTTAAAATTAGCACTTGATTACATTTCAAAAGTAATGGTTAAAAGAGGTATTTTGTTTGTGCTCTCTGATTTTTTAACATCTGATTATGAAAAAAAACTTCAGGCATTAAACAAAAGGCATGATGTTATTCCTATAAGAATATTGGACAATACTGAAATTGAATTCCCAAAAGTAGGAATCGTTAAATTTGAGGACATAGAAACAGGCAAACAAAATATAGTTGATACATCTGACCCTTCAACAAGAACTGCTTTTATAAATAGGAGAATGGAAAAAATTAAATCTACCATAGCATTTTTTAAAAGTTCAGCAATTGACCATATTGATATAAGAACCGACAAGTCTTATGTAAAACCACTTATGAGGTTTTTTGTTGAGCGAGCAAGAAGAACAAGATGAGATTTGCAGAGCCAAAATTATTAGAATTTTTGTTTTTCGTTCCCGTAATTTTATTTTTTTATATACTGTACATCCAAAAACGAAAAAAAGCTAAATCCCACATTGGCGACTCAAAACTTGTTGAAGAAATGTGGAGTTCCGTTAATTACAAACGTCAACATCTTAAAGTTTTTCTACTTACTTTAACCTGTATATTTCTGATATTAAGTTTAGCAAAACCTCAATGGGGAACAAAACTTGAACAAGTAAAACGCAAAGGACTTGATGTTATGTTTATTATGGATTTATCAAAATCTATGTTGGCACAGGATATAGCACCCTCAAGAATTGAACGTGCAAAAATGGAAATTTTATTGTTTCTTGATAATTTAAAAGGAGATAGAGTAGGAATATGTGGATTTGCCGGTCAAGCATTAATGATATGTCCTCTAACTCTTGATTATTCCGCAGTTAAGCTTTTTCTTGATATGCTTAATACCGAATATATTCCATACCCGGGCACAAAAATAGGCGATGCTATCAATATGGCAAGAAAATCTCTAACTGTTGAAACACTCGGCAATCAGAGACATGCAGTATGCATATTAATTACCGACGGAGAAGACCTCGGTTCTGACTGGCAAGCTGCTGCTCAAGAAGCTAAATCAGCTGGTATAAGAATTTACACCTTAGGTATGGGAATGCCTGAAGGAGAACCTATTCCGGAAAGAGACGAACAAGGCAACATAAAAGGATATAAAAAAGACAAAAAAGGACAAATTGTTATGAGCAGACTTAATGAAAATGCTTTGGAAAGTATAGCTATGACTACAAAAGGCGGTTATTCCAGAGGTGATTTAAATAAAGTTTATAAAGCTATTTCAAAACTTGAGAGAAGAGAATTTGCAGAGAAGTATGAAACTCAATATCAGGACAGATTTCAGTGGACACTTTTCCCTGCATTACTAACTCTTATTTTAGGAGTTCTGCTCTCCGATAGGAGAAAAAATGTATAGTTTATTTCTACTTTTTGCGTTAACCCTTTTCGATTCTCCGGGATACATAAACAAAAAAGGGAATAAACTATATCGTCAGGACAAATATGAAAAAGCTTTGGAACAATATAAGAAAGCTCAGGTAAAAGATCCAAAACTTATGATACTTGATTATAACATAGGATGTAGTCAATACAAGATGGGAGAATACAAGGAAGCACTACAATCATTTACGAGGATAATATCATCTTTGGAGGATAAAGAATTAAAAGATAAATCAATTTATAATATTGGTAATACTTTGTTTAAATCAGGAGATTTGGAAAGTGCTATAGAGATGTATAAACAATCTTTAAGAATAAATCCGAATGATATGAATGCTAAAATTAGTCTCGAATTCACCCAAAAGAAACTCGAAGAAAGAAAAAAGCAAAAACAAGAAAACAAGGATAAAAAGGACAAAAAAGACCAGAAGCAAAAGAATAAACAAAATCAAGATAAAGATAACCAAAAGCAGAAAGACAAAAAAGAACAAGACAAGAAACAAAAAAAGGAACAACAGGAAAAAGAAAAACAAGAGCAAAAATTCTCAAAAGAATCTGCTAAAAATCTTCTTGAAGCATTGCAACAAGACGAGAAAGCTTCCAAGAAGAAAAGTACTGAAAAAGGAAAAGTAGGAAAGATAGGAGTTGTTAAAGATTGGTAAATTCATGAAATTAATTGTTCCTCTACTTTTTTTATCTTCAATTCTGAACGCACAGAATATAGTTTTTACGGCAAGTTGCGACCAAACACAAATTGCTTTAGGAGAAACTTTTACACTTGAAATTAAAGTCGGAGGAGATATATCTAATCCCCCCAATCCTGAATTACCTTCTATGACAAACTTTGATGTTGTTTCTACCAGTAGAATGCAAAGTATATCTATAGTAAACGGGAAAAGTTCATCAGAAATATCTTTTAACCATACTCTTGCGCCAAGAAAAATTGGTAAGTTTACAATCGGAAGCTGTACTATGAAATACAAAGGCCAAATTTTCAAAACTCACCCTATTGAAATAAAAGTAGTCAAATCTACTTCTAATAAGAACAATCAAAAACAAGCATCTTTATCTGTCGGCAAGGGGAAAGAAGGAAAAAATCTTTTTGCTACTCTTACTGCAAGCAAAACAAAAGCTTATGTTAATGACCAGATTATTTTAAGTTTCAAGTTTTATCAAAGTATACAGCTTCTTTCTTCTCCTCAATATACACCTCCTTCATTTTCTGGTTTTTGGAAAGAAGACCTTGGAGAAACCAGAGAGTATAAAATAATAAATGGGAAAAAATATTTGATTAATGAAATCCGCTATGCAATTTTCCCTACCAGCTCTGGTGTATATACCATAGGTCCCGTTTCGATGAAATGTCAGGTAGAGAATCGTACACGAGATTTTTTCAGTTTTTCTTTTGGAGGAAAGACAAAAACCATAAAAACAAACCCTGTAAAAATTAAAGTTTTAGACTTACCAACCAAAGGCAAACCATCTAATTTTTCCGGAGCTGTCGGGCAATTTCGATTTTCAGCCAAATTTGATAATACTAAAGTACATCAACATAAACCAATTACTCTCCTTCTAACAATTTCAGGAACCGGAAACATCAAATCCATAGAAGCTCCTGAGCTGCCAAATTTACCTGATTTTAAAATATATAATTCTGGCTCCAAAATAAATTCAACCAATACCAAAAACAATACATCCGGAGAAAAAATATTTAGCATTATCCTTGTTCCTGAGAGAGAAGGCAAGTTTGAAATACCAGGTATTGTGTTTAATTATTTTGACTCAAAAGCTGGTAAATACAAAACCTTAACTACTTCACCGCAACCTCTAACCGTTTTAGCCGGTAGCAAAACAGAAACTTATGTATCAGCACCGGGAAATCCTATTGAGATTTTAGGGAAAGACATACATTACATAAAAACGAAAATAAAACTGACTAACGAGGATAATTATATTTATAAAAATCGTCTGTTTTTAATTATTCAATTTATTCCTATTTTGGTTTTACTCATCTCTCTCAAATACGCTAAACAAAAAGAAAAATTAATGAAAAATAAAGCGTACGCAAGAGCTATAAAAGTAGATAAACTTACCAAAAAAAGACTCCTGCAATGCAATAAACTTCTTGCTCAAGAAGAACCCGAAAAGTTTTATGAGGAAACGTATAGGACTTTAACAGAATATATTGGAGGAAAACTTAACATTCCTGAGCCATCACTTACTATAGATATGGCAATCAAAAGATTGAAAGAGAAGGGGATAAAAGAGGAAACATTAAATAAATTTAAAAACCTTTTTACTACTTGTGATTTGGCAAAATTTGGACTTGGAAACTTGAAATTTCAAGATATAAAAACTTCTTACAAAGAATTATCAAGTTTAATATCTGAACTTTCAAAAAAATTATAAATGATTCTACTTGCATTATTCCTTTCATTTTCAGACACTTTAGTAGTTGCAAACAAATTATATAATGATGGCAACTATGAATCTGCTATGGAGAAATATGAATACTTGACGGATTCAGGTATCAGAAATCATATTATATATTATAATCTTGGGAATTGTTATTTTAAAATTGGTAAATTAGGAAAGACTATTCTTTTTTACAAACGTGCTCAAAAACTTAGACCCAACGATTCTGATATAAATTTCAATCTTGATTTTGTAAGAGCTCGTCGGGTAGATGAAGTCAAAACATCTCAACTACCCAAAATAGTTATAAGTTTTTTGAACCTTTTGAAATATCCCAGCATTAATATCCTTTCGATAATAACTACTTTTCTATACTTTGGGTTAGCTTCTATAATTTGTCTTTCTTTATTTGGAAAGATGAAACTTACTCCAACATTAAAAATAGCCCTTCCTATTGCACTCGTACTTACTCTAACTATATTTTGGGGAAATCTAACAAGAATTAATAAACAAGAAGGTGTACTTTTGGATAAAATAGCAGAAGTAAGAAGTGGGCCATCGGAAGATTATACCTTAATATTTACTATCCACGAAGGGATGGAGATAAAAGTTTTAGAGTGTCAAGGAGAGTGGGCAAAAATAGTTCTTCCAAATGGTTTTGAAGGATGGCTCAAAACAAACCAAATTGGTAAAGTATGATGATATTTTTAATAATTCTTTTTTCGCAATCTATTATAGAAGTAAAAACAACCGTAGATAAACAAGAAATTACAGTAGGTGACTATATAAAATATCAGGTTGAAATAAAACTTACAGAAGGAATAAAAATAGAATTACCTAAAGTAAAGAAACTTGGTAATTTTGAAGTGATAGATAAACAAGAAGAAAAGGAAGAAAATTCAATTAACTTTATTTATACGCTCACAACATTTAAAACAGGAGCAGATACTATTCCGTCTTTGAGTTTTAAATATATAGATAAAGAAAAGAATGAATGTACAGCTGAAACCGAACCTGTAGTTATTAAAATTAAAAGTGTATTGACGAAAGGAATACAAGATGTAAAAGATATAAACTCACCCGTATCTATTCCACAAAATTTAACAGGTATCATTATCGGTATTATTTTGTTTTGTATTCTTGTGGGAATTGGATACTGGATTATTCAGAAAAAAAAACGATTTTCAAAATTGCTTTCAATTAATAAGAAACCTTGCCATATTATTGCTTATGAAAAACTTAAGTCGTTGCAATTTAAAAATGGGAATATTAAGGAATATTATATAGAACTTTCTGACATCATAAGAAAATATATTGAAGAAAGATATGCCATTAACGCTCCTACTGAAACAACTTTTGAGTTGTACAGAAAACTGCGAGCTGCAAAAGTTGAATATGCTAAGATTGAGCTCATAAACGATTTCTTGTCCAAATGCGATTTAGTAAAATTTGCCAAATATATTCCTTCAATAGAATCAGCAGAAAAGGATAAGGAATTTGCAAAAGATATTATAGACAAAACAAAAATAGCAGAGTTTAATGATAAAAATAATTAGGTATAATAAACATTTATCTTAATATGTTTCATTTAGCAAATCCATATTGGCTTCTCGGGCTATTAATTCTACCATTTCTTATATGGTGGCAGTTAAGGAAAAAATCATCCAGCATGAAATTCACTTTTATGGAAACATTCTCAGGAATCAACGGTTCGCCAAAAACAAGACTCTACAGTATATTGCCGTGGGTTGAAATCTTTGTTATAGGAACAATTTTCATAGGACTTGCCAGACCTCAAATTGGTAGAACATACGAAGAAGTAACTACTAAAGGAATAGATATTATGCTTGTTCTTGATATTTCTTCCTCAATGAGAGCAATAGGTTTCTCGGAATCACAAGGAATAAGCAAAGTTAAAGGGCTTCTCTATTCCGGGAAATTACCCAAAGACAGAATTACTCTTGCGAAAGATGCAGCTAAAGATTTCATAAAGAATAGAAAAAGCGATAGGATTGGATTGGTTGTATTTTCGGAAGGAGCATTCACTCAATGCCCGCTTACCCTTGACTACAATATACTGGCGCAACTCCTCGACGAAGTAAATATCGGATTGATTGAAGGTGGAACTGCAATTGGGATGGGAATTGCTACAGCACTTAATCGATTAAAAGAATCTACAGCAAAAAGTAAAATCATAATACTTCTCACTGACGGGAGAAATAATACCGGTAAAATCGACCCGATTACTGCAGCTGAACTTGCAAGTACATTGGATGTAAAAGTATATACCATAGGTACCGGCAACAAAGGTATAACCGTATATCCACAGAACACAGCTTTTGGCCTCCAATACGCTCAAGTAGAAGGAAATGAAATAGATGAAGAAGAACTACGAAAAATAGCTGATGTTACGGGAGGATTTTATTTTATGGCAGAAACACCAAAAGCACTAAAGCATATTTATAACACTATTGATAAACTTGAAAAAGTAGAAATAAAGAGTCGAAGATATACCCTTTATAGAGAAATATTTAAATATTTTATATTGATAGGATTTATAATCTTAGCAATACAAATAATTTTGAGTTTTACTTTTGTCTCTAAAATCCCTTAAAATCCATAAACATATTTTTTCCATCATTAAAAACAATCTATATCATAACCTTGAACAATTATAAATCACACTACGGGGTAGATGAGAGCCCCTGCTCTCATCTGGTTAAAGCAGAAGCTTCAACCTACTTACTCTTTAACAATTCACTATAGATATAGCTTATAGATGTCAATAAAAGCGATGGATTTGAGAAAATTAAGAGCGGAGGACGAGACTCGAACTCGCAACAATTGGCTTGGAAAGCCAAGACTCTACCATTGAGTTACCTCCGCATAAATTGCAACACTGATTCAAATAACTATGGGGAGAGAAGGATTTGAACCTTCGAAGACATTTGTCAACAGATTTACAGTCTGCCCCCTTTGGCCACTTGGGTATCTCCCCTAAAAGCTGGCGGAGAGAGTCGAACCCCCGACCTGAGATTTACAAAACCCCTGCTCTGCCTCTGAGCTACGCCAGCAATTAACTCTAATTATATTAACTTTTTTAGATTGTCAAGAGACTTTTTAAAAAATGGAACGAAAAACGAAACATTCTATAGATTACCAATTTAAGACTATAAAATAGGTAAAAATTTATATGCTGGAATTTATTTTGTGAAAGTAATTGAATATAAACTCAATAAAAATAATAAAATTAAGGTAATATACAGAGAAAGATAGTTGGATGGTTTTATAGATATCAATATGAAAAATATGGAGTGCAACGACTCTGTCGTTGCAATGCAAAAACAGAGTTTTTGCACTCCAAAAATCACTCTGAAAAGGGAAAAGTAATTAACAGATGAGAATTTGGGAATATAAAATATAGAAAAGAGTACGAAAAAGATTGCTTCCCCTTCGCTGATACTCAAGGTCGCAATAACAAATTAAAAATAGGAAAAGATTTGACAACTGGGATTTATTTTGCGAAAGCAATCAGATTAAAATAATTAAAATATAAGGTAACAGATTTTTTTATTTATGAATACCTGAATAAAAAAACCACTTTGCAAAAGAATAGTATATTTACTGCATCAATTTCTTATTTTTAAATTCTTTACTCTTTTTAATACACAAGTTCAATGACAAAGTGCAACGCTCTGATATAATGACAAGAGAAGAAAGGAGGTCAGAGCAAAATGCACAGGAAATACAAACATTTAACAAAAGAGGAGCGAGATATACTTGCTGTCC
>JAUVIV010000061.1 GCA_030592575.1 bacterium
GGAATAGTAGAAGCTTTGCCTAAAATTGGCGGATATCTGGTTCATGCAGCAAAAGTCAAAAGACTTGGAATTCCTATCTACATATCACATACGATAAAAAAAGCAATTGGCACCGATGAAGTCAAGGGAGCAATTATCGCAGAATTAGACTTCAAATGGAACGAAATTCCAGGGACAGAGAAAAAAATTGATTGTGATGTAATATGCCTTGCAGTAGGGCTTACTCCATCAACCGAGCTTTTACAACAAGCAGGATGTAAAATACAATATATTCCTGAATTAGGCGGTTATATAGCATGGCACAATGAGTATCTGCAAACAAGCATTCCGGAGATTTATGTGGCAGGAGATGTGTCAGGAATAGAGGAAGCTGTGTCAGCAATTCTCGAGGGTCGTATTGCAGGAGCATCCTGCGTCAAAGAAATTATAGGAAACAAAAAAGCAACGGAAATAATTCATCAAACCTTAAAAGAACTTTCGGAATTTAGAAGTGGTCCTTTTGGCAAGAAATCAAGTGAAGGAAAAAAGAAATTAATTGAGCTTAAAAGTTCAAAGATTTAAAGGTCAAAAGGGTTAAGAGATAAAAGAAGTTCTTGTTTTTTGTTTTTATGCTTTTAATTGTTGACAGACTATCATCCTGTATTAAAATTTTTGAGAACGAGGTAAAATAAAAAGTAATTAACTTTATTAACACAATGAATGTATGCAAAATCAAACATCTTGAAATTTTACTTCGGTACAGTTTTTCATTATCTTTGTTTTACTCCTCATTAATTTTAGCAAGTAATAACTTGGATTTGAGACCAAACACTTTCTCTAACGAACTTTCTTTTCTTTCTAATAATCAGGAGTTCATATTTGAAGATCCATATCATATTGAGAAACAACTAATGAGAAAATATCTCCTTCCTGTAGGTGAGCTTGCCGGAGGATTAATATTTTCCGCTGCAGGGTGTATAACTGGTATGGCGATAGGAACAGGCATTGTAGAAATTGGCACATTCGGAAATCCAAGTTATGATGCAATGAATTCTGGACCTACAATTGGAGGAATAATAACAACACCTTTTGCAGGAGCGTTAGGCGTATATTGTGTCGGAAAGTTTATAGGTAAAGAAAAAAGAAGTTATAGCTCTGCATTAGTAGGAGCTATGGGAGGATGTCTTTTATCATCTGCTCTATACTTACATAGCCGAACTACGGAAGACCAGTTTTATGTAGAACCTCTTTGGGAGATGATTTGGATCGGACTTGGCAATGTTATACTTTCTCCACTTGGAGCTACTATTACATATAATATTTTATGAAGTTGGAGAACTATGATTTGCACCAAAAAAGTACAGAGTAAATGGGATTGAATTAGAAGGTACAAGACTTTAAAAAACAATGGTTAATATAAATTGGGAAGAGCTTTGCGAGGCAATAGGAGATTACACTCAGACTCGGTATTATTTTTTGAATAAACTCACGGGAGAGCTTCTTGTGATTTCTGAATATATGAGCGAATCTGCAAAAATAGAGATGAGAAAAACCTTGAGTAAAGACAAAATGTGCGATTATCTACCCATTAAAACACTTAAGAGTCGTGACGGATATAAAATGATGGAAGAATTCGCTAACGTTACTCACGATAGCAAACTAAAGGAACAGCTCAAGGAAATTTTATCTGGAGAAGCTCCATTCAAGAAATTCAAAGATGTTGTAATGAAACATCCAGAAGAAAGGATTAATTGGCTTGAATTTCGCAAGAACAAGCTACAAGAGTTAGCAGAAATTTGGCTAAAAAAAGAAGGGGTTATTTAGGAAAGCTTAATATCTTGCCAAAAGCTGAATTTAAAATACTATAAAGATAATGTATAAAAGAGTTTTACTTAAATTAAGTGGAGAAATGCTAAAAGGAAAACAGGAATTTGGTATAGATCCAATTGTTTTAAAATACTTGGCTAATGAAATAGTAGAAATACATAACTCCGGAATTGAACTTGCACTTGTCGTAGGTGGAGGAAACATATTTAGAGGCGCTAAAGATGCCGCTAAACTTGGGATTAAGCGTGCAGTAGCTGATTACGTAGGAATGTTAGCAACTGTCATAAATACACTTATTCTACAAAATGCACTGGAAGAATTAGGCGAATCAACTCGTTTAATGAGTGCTATAGAGGTAGCAGAACTTGCCGAACCATATATAAGGAGAAGGGCAATAAGACATCTCGAAAAAGGAAGGATAGTACTTTTTGCAAGCGGAACGGGAAACCCTTATTTCACAACAGACACAGCAGCTGTACTTCGTGGAATTGAGATAGAAGCAGATATTATATTAAAAGGAACTAAGGTAGATGGAGTATATTCAGGTGATCCGGAAAAAGACAAAAATGTGGAATTCTATAAAAAGCTTTCTTATTCAAAAATATTAAAAGAAAATTTGAGAATAATGGATCTAACCGCAATTACCCTATGTTCAGAGAATAAACTCCCCATAAGAGTATTCAATATAAGCAAAAAAAACAATCTCAAAAAAATTATAGAAGGTACAAAAATTGGAACATTAATATCATAAAATGTCAAAAAGGAGGTAGTTTATGAAAGAAATAGAAGACTTATATAATACAGCAACTGAAAAAATGGAAAAAACAGTAGATGTATTACACCATGAATTTATTAAGATAAGGACAGGAAGAGCATCACCTGGATTAGTTGAAGGACTTAAAGTAGAATCTTACGGAAGTGTCTTACCTATTAAGCAAATTGCATCCATTGCTTGCCCTGAACCAAAATTAATTGTAATAAAACCTTGGGATCCTAAGTTAATTCCGGATATTAAGAAAGCGATTCTAAAATCTGACATTGGACTTACACCAAGTATTGATAAAACAACAATAAAATTACCGATTCCTCAACTAACCGAAGAGAGAAGAAAAGACATTGTAAAAATGGTTCATAAGATAACAGAAGATTCAAGAATATCTCTACGAAATATAAGAAGAGAAGCAATAAATGAGCTCAAAGAAATTTCCGAAATTTCCGAAGATGATAAATATAATGGCGAAAAAAAGATACAAAACATCATAGAGAAGCATATAACTAAATTGAACGAATTGCTTGCCCGAAAAGAAAAAGAAATTATGAACGAATAACAAACAAGAAATAAAATTTAAATAACAATCATTTGATTCCAATTAAATTCTTGCCTTCATGAAAAATATAAACCTTGCAGAATATAAGCTTGATAAGAAAAAGTTGCCAAAACATATCGCTATTATTATGGATGGTAATGGCAGATGGGCAAAGAGTAGAAAATTACAAAAAATAGAAGGACATAGAGAAGGGATTGAATCTGTAAGAGATATTGTTGAAAGCTGTGGTGAGATTGGTGTTTCTCATCTTACACTTTATACTTTTTCTGAAGAAAATTGGTATAGACCAATTCTTGAGATAAAAGACTTACTGATTCTTTTGTCTAATCATCTTGAATCCGAACTTTCAGAACTTAATAAAAGCAATGTAAAAGTACAATTTATAGGACGAATACATAAACTACCCAAAGCAATTAGAAAAAAAATTGAAAATATGATAGAGACTACAAAGAAAAATACCGGGCTTTGCCTTACACTTGCTATCTCTTATGGAGGACGTTCGGAAATAATAGATGCTATTAATAAAATTATCAAATCAGGAGTGAAAAAAGTAACAGAAAAATCTTTCAATAAATATCTTTACACCAATAACATTCCCGACCCGGACTTTTTAATAAGAACTTCAGGAGAACAAAGAATATCAAATTTCTTGCTTTACCAAATTGCCTATACAGAAATTTTTATAACATCTGTTTTATGGCCTGATTTCAAAACTCCTGAATTCCTTCAAGCTATCTATGAATATCAACATAGGACCCGTAGATTTGGAAGAACTTAATTTTATTACTACTATATTTCTAATAATTGCTTTAAATTTTGATTTTGGACTTAAATAATATTTAAATGCGAAGTGAGCTCTTTTACCGTACCCTAATTAGTATATTATTTTTACCTGCAATTATATTTATCCTATGGGCTGGTGGAATATACTATCTTCTTTTAATAGAACTTTTCATAGGAGTCGGAGCGTATGAATTTTTCGTAATACTCAACCGAAGAGGACTTAAACCATATACCACTCTTGGAGTCATAGTTGCTCTCATTCTTGGGTGGAATGCGTACTTTGCATCTCATGTTTTTATCTTCCTAACCTTTACTTTACTTTTCTTTGTTATCTCCATATCTGAATTGTATAGAAAAAATTTGGATCAGGCAATTTATCATATATCAGCTACTATATTTGGAGCCTTTTATTTAGGATGGCTTATGAGTCATCTCGTACTACTAAGACAACTACCTGTAACTGTACAATATCAAGATATAATGCATAATTTGACAAATTTAAAACTTTACTACTTTTCTCCAAATGAAATATTCGGCGACAATTACAATAAAGGAAGAATTTATAGTATTATTCCCTTTATTATTACGTGGCTAAATGATACCGGAGCTTTTTTTATTGGCAAAAAATTTGGTCGTCATAAAATCCTTGAAAGAGTATCACCCGGTAAGTCATGGGAAGGAGCTATAGGAGGCGGAATTTTTGCTACGCTTGGTCTATTTGCATTAAGAATGTATGTTCCATGGTTAAGAGTTATTGATTGTTTAATTCTCTCTATTCTCGGAGCTTTAGCAGCACCTACGGGTGATTTTGTAGAATCTTTATTCAAAAGAGATGCTCAGGTTAAAAATGCGGGTACTACAATACCCGGACACGGCGGAATATTAGACAGATTTGATTCTATCCTATTTGTAGCACCTGTAGTTTATTATTACTTTAAATTCTTTGTTGTTTCTTAACAAATATATCACGGAAACACTGAAGAAATAAGAAAAAAGTTTAAGATGAGAACAAGTTGGTATTTATGTCTTTTAAGATTTTTTTCGTGTTTCAATTATTCAGTGCTTCAGTGATTAAACGATAAAAGCCATAAAATGAAAAACATTTGTATTCTTGGCTCTACCGGCTCTGTAGGAAAATCCGTACTTGAAGTCATAGACAACTTAAAGTCTAAATTTCAAGTATTTGCTTTGAGTTGTGATAAAAATATCCAAATCCTCAGTCAACAAATAGAACAGTTTAAACCAAAATATGTCTGTATAACTGACCCCGTAGCCGCAAAAAAATTCGACTCAGAAAATAAGTATAACGGTACATTACTTATCGGCACTGATGGACTTAAAACACTCGCATCTCATCCGGAAGTAGATATTCTCTTGAATTCTCTTGTAGGAACTATTGGATTACATTCTACAATTCTTGCAATCAAAAACAAAAAAAGAGTAGCCATCGCAAACAAAGAAACATTGGTAGCTTATGGTAAAATCATAATGCAAGAAGTTAGCAAAAATAATGCCACCTTACTTCCTGTTGATTCCGAGCATTCAGCAATCCATCAATGTCTTGCTAAATCTAACTCTCCTGTGCGTCGCATAATTCTGACTGCATCAGGAGGTCCATTTTTACACAAGTCAATAACCCCTGATATTACACCTGAAGAAACTTTGAAACATCCCGTTTGGAAAATGGGGAAAAAAATAACGATAGACTCCGCTACTCTTATGAATAAAGGATTGGAAGTAATAGAAGCATCCGTTCTTTTCGATATTCCAGCATCTAAGATAGAAGTCGTAATCCATCCTCAATCAATAATCCATTCAGCTGTTGAATTCATTGATGGAAGCATAATCGCACAGCTTTCTTCACCTGATATGAAACTCCCCATACAATATGCACTGACATATCCGGAACGATATACTGCTTCTATTAAATCACTTGATTTTGAAAAAATAAAAGAACTTAATTTTGAAAAACCTGATTTTGAGAAATTTCCTTGCCTTCGTCTTGCATACGAATCTGCAGAAATAGGTGGAACTATGCCTTGTGTCTTAAATTCTGCAAATGAAGTAGCAGTACAATCATTTTTGATTCATAAAATAAGAATAACTCAAATTCCAGAAATTGTGGGAAAAGTGATGAAAAAACATTCGGAAACAACAAACACATTACAATTTATAAAAAACCCTTCTTTATCGCAAATAGAAAAAGCTGAAGAATGGGCAAAAGGAGAAGCCAAAAATGTTATTAACAATTATAAGTGCTGTAATAGCTTTTAGTGTTTTAATTGTATTTCATGAGTTCGGACATTTCATTGTAGCAAAACGTTCCGGAATAAAAGTAGAAGAATTTTCTCTCGGACTCGGTCCCAAAATCATTGGAATAACAAAAGGTGATACGATTTATAAACTTAGTTTGATTCCATTTGGTGGATATGTCAAACTAGCAGGTATGGATCCGAAAGAGACAAAAGGAGAACCTTATGAGTTCAATTCAAAAAGAGCTACGATACGAATTGCGGTTATATTAGCAGGTCCTGCATTTAATTTCATATTAGCTTTCATTATTTTTACTATCACAAACTCTATCATTGGACTTCCAACACTACCAACTACAACAATAAAATCTATAGAAAATTGCGACTCGACAACGGTTTTGCAATCGGGAGACCAAATCCTCGCAATAAACGGAGAAGAAACACATATATGGAATGATGTACTGGAAGGACTTGCTAATAAAGACAGTTCCAAATGCCTAATAAAAAGAGAAGACGCAGAATTTGAACTAACACTTCCCAAATCTATTTCTTCCGAACTCGTGCCTCTAATCCTTCCTATAATTGGAAAAGTAGCAAAAGATGGGCCTGCTTATCAAGCTGGGATCCAAGATGGCGATTTAATAACAAAATTGATTACTACTGAAATACTGGATAAAGATACTGTTATAGATACTTTTGAAATAACAGAATGGGATAATATTACTTCCATCATTCACGCCAATCCTGAAAAAGAAGTATCCATAGAATGGCTTCGCAATGAAAATTATATGGAAGCTAAGGTAATTCCTGACAAAGAACAAGCACTCATAGATGATGAAGTAAAAGATGTTGGTATGATTAAAGTTATAATGAAAATGAATAGAGAACCCATAGGGATTTCTGCCTTTAAATTTGGGTTTCTGCAAACCGTAGATACTTTTATACTTACACTTTCGTTTTTCAAAAAACTTTTTCTTCGTGAAGTTTCTACTAAAAATCTCGGCGGTCCAATCGCAATTGTAAAATTCGCAGGTGAGTCAGCAAAATGGGGAATTGAAAGCTTCCTTATGCTTGTTGCTTTCCTATCAATAAATTTACTCATACTTAACCTTCTTCCATTTCCTCCTCTTGATGGCGGACAAATCTTACTTATTCTCATAGAAAAAATCAGAAGAAAACCAATCTCCGAACGCACAATAGCTATAGTTCAGAATATTGGATTTGTATTACTTATAGCACTTATGCTTTATGTTACCACAAACGACATCGTCAGACTAATAAAATAATTGAACTTCTTATTAAAAAGTTGACAATTTATTTTTGCTACATAAACTAATTTTAAATGATAACAAAAGTAAATTCAATTATAATTATTAAGATTATGACCTCTCATAAAATAGATATTAAATATGCCAACAATTAGTGTTTCAAAAAAAGACTTAGAAAGCTTACTCCAAACCTCGTTAAGCTTAGAAGAACTTGAGAAATCACTTCAACTGGTTAAAGGAGAAATCAAATTAATAGAAAAAGATGCACTCAGAATAGAACTTTCCGATACAAATCGTCCAGACCTTTTGTCCGTTGAAGGAATTGCACGCCAAATCAGAAGAGAAAAACGAAACAAAATAATCAAGAAGCAAGAAGTTAAAAATGAAATAATTGTTGATTCTGAACTTAAAAATATAAGACCTTATATCGGTGGATTTTTAGCAACCGGTATTCCAATTGATGAGAGCACTCTTCTCGCACTTATAGAAACTCAGGAAAAACTTTCAGATGTCTTTGGCAAGCGAAGAAAAAACATTGCTATCGGAGTATATGATGCTGAAAAAATTGAATTCCCTGTACATTATCGAGCTGTAACACCAGAATCCAGAAAATTCATTCCACTCCATAATGACCCAGTTAATTCTGATTGCGAACTAAACCTCAGCGAAATATTAAACAAACACCCAAAAGGAAAAGAATATAAATATATCCTACAAAATTGCAAAAAATTTCCATTTTTAGAAGATAACGAGGGAAAAGTTTTATCGTTTCCTCCTATCATAAATTCAAAACTAACAGGAGAAGTAACGCCAGGTATTCAAAACATATTTTGTGAGGTTACAGGGAAAAACCTATCCCAGTTACTTCTTGTTATAAATATTCTTGCCGAAAACTTTAAAGACAGAGGATTTAAAATATATCCCTGCCTTATAAAATATTCCTACGAAACTGATTTTGGTAAAGATATCATTACTCCTTATCAATTTGAAGATACTTCATTAGTACATCAACAAAAATTTGAACATTTACTTGGATTAAAACTTGAAAAGGAAGAAATCAAAGAGCATCTTGAACAAATGGGATATTTTGTAGAAATTGATAAAGATAACTTTAAAATCACTTCGCCATCTTACCGTAAGGATATAATGCACACTGTTGATATTATTGAAGATTTTGCAATCTCAAGAGGTTATGACAGTTTTTCTCCAGCTCCTTTAGAAGAATTCACTATTGGAAAATCACGTAAGATAGAAAAAATCATTCACAAAACAAGAGAAATTATGATTGGATGCGGATTCGTAGAAGTAATATCCAACATCCTTGACTCTCCTACAAATTTCGTCTCAAATATGGAACTTCCTCCAAGTAATATAATAGAATTAGAAAATCCAGTTGCCGAATCTTATGGAGTGCTTCGGAATTCAATAATTCCATCATTACTTCAAGTTGAAGCTCAAAGCTCAAAAGCCACTTATCCTCACCAAATATTTGAAATTGGAGAAGTTGTATGCAAGACAGATTCACAAACAGCCCCCACCTTAGTTAAACTTGCAGCTATGATTGCTCATTCTAACGCAAATTTTTCAGAACTTCATAGCTTTCTTGACCATTTGGCATATTATTTGGGATTCTCTTATAAACTCAAGAAAATAAATCACCCTTCCTTTATTAAAGGTAGAATTGGCAATATAGAGGTAAATACAACTCCAAAATCATCCTTACAAGGAGAAATAGGAATTCTTGGAGAGATACATCCTAAAGTTTTAGAAAACTTCAAAATCAAGTATCCGATTTCGGTATTTGAACTATCTTTAAGTTTTTTGAATCAAGAGTAATCCACAAAGTTATAAACTACAGAGAACATAGAACCTATAAAAGAGAACACATAAATCAAAAATGTCATTTTGAGTAATAGTAAAGAATCTCTTTTTGATTTGAGATGTTTCACTTCGTTCAACAGGACAAGCTTCTTTTGTTTTTTTGCACTTTTATATCTTGATTTACCTCTGTGTTCTCTGTGGTTAAATCATTCTTACTGTTACAAAAAATTGAAAAGGAACTTATAGATGTAGAAGGTTTAGCGTTTTAGATTAAGTAGTTTACCTGATTTCTTGGAAACTTTATATTTAGTGAGAGTTTTTTTTGCAGATTGAAGATCGTTAATTGTTTGTTTTTGTTCTTGAATTATTTTTTCCATCAGAGATTTATTTTTATTTTCAAGTTCTATGATTTTTTTACTTAGTGATGCTTGTGGTGGAGATGCTTTTTCAAGCAAGGCAATAAAAACTTTTCTCTTTTCTAAAACTTCTCCCAACTCTTCAACCTTATTTAAAGTTAGCAGTTTATTTATACGACAAGTAAGTTCATATATTTCTATATGAACATCATTTTTATTTACCATTCAGGATAAATTATTTATTTAGAAATTCCGTATTCTCTTATACCCACTTCTCAAGAGTTCTTATTACTGAGTCTCTCATTTTTTCACTTCGTAAAATCTCTTGTTCTGAAGGTATTTGTTTTACTATTTCTCGTGTGCGAGTATTTTGTACTCTATAAATCGGAACATCTCGTCCATTACTGTGAATACCCGGAATAACTACATAAAAATTAGGTAACGAACCAACCCCATCCATTATTGCCTCCTTTTTAAAATACTATAATTTAATTTATATAAGCTTATATATTCAGTCCTGATGATGAACCATAATACATTGAAAGCATTGAATACTGACCTTGCAAAATAGCCATCATTTGCTGAAACTGACCAAGTTGAGTTCTGTAAGATAATAGTTTACGTTCTATGCTTGCTTCCTTACGAGTTATACGATCATCTAAATACTCTATACGAGAAAGATATGACTCTTCGGAACTATTAATATAGCCATCTAATTTCACATAATCTTCAATAAAATCATATAGCCTTATTGCTTTACCTTTTTCTGCATCTGTATCACCAGTCATATTAAACAAGTCTGATATATTTGTAATGTTATCATTTAATGCAGTTTCGAATGTAGATGAGTCAGAAATTGAGAGATAACCGTCACTATCAGCTGTAATCCCTATTTCAAACAAATGGCTATAATCAGAATTCGTAACTCCTTCTACTTTTTCTGCCATAAGCTCACGAAATTTCCAGACAACACTCTTGTAAAAAGATTCTTCTGAAAGAGGTCCACCAGAAAATTCCTCATCTCCTGTTTCTTCAATTCTTGTAGTTTCATATAAATATTTCAAAACGCTATTATACTGGTCAATCCATGATTCTACCGATCCTTTCACAGTATCAACATCATTGCTAACCTGGACTGTCACATTAGAAGATGTTTGAACTTCAAGCAAATTGAAAGTTACTCCTGTAACAACATCGGAAACCGTATTAGAAGTTCGTTCTATATTAAGCTCGTTAAGTACAAATTTAGAATTGATCTCGGTATTATTATATATATACCCTCCACTGGAATCAGTTTTTTCGTCAATAGTATTTATTCCTATGTATTCTGCCAATGTATCCGTTTTTCCCGAATTTGGCTCCGATATATCCTCAACTAACAACAAATCTTCGTTAATAATTGATGTTGTTTCAGCAAGATCACCTGTTTTATCTTCAATAGAAAACACATCATCTGTATCATCAGTTATTATATGAAGATATTTCTGCCCACCATCAGCCGTCTCTACAGTAGTAGTAATTGCAAGCCCTTGAGCATCTATCGCAGTTTTCATACTATCAAGTACATCTTCATTTGTATCACCTGCAATTACTGTTACATTAATATCTGCTGATGTAACAGTACCTGTAGCATCATCTTTTACATATATAGTAAATATATAATTCCCAGGTGATATATCTTCATCACCTGTCACGTAGTGAGTAGAATCCTGAGACGAAACTGCACTCATCATCTGAAGTTCTCTATTCGCCGCCACTCCTATTACCTGTGCAATAGTTTTAAGGCTAGAAGCATTATTTATTGCATCTCTTACATCCTCAAGTACATCTTGGTTGGTATCTGTTCCATTTGTTGTTACCTCAATACTTGTTGTGATTCCATTTTTAGAGAGAGAAATTAAGTTAGTACCAGCTCCTATTGCAGTTGATATATCAGTATTAGTATTAACAAATTCTGTAGCGTCCGTTTTATTATATTCAGCGTTATGAATTTTTATAGTCTCTGCGAGAGTACCTGAAGTATCTTTAATAAGAATAACATCCACACTTCCTGTCTCTTCAGCTGTTAAAATAATCCTTGAGTCTGAACTTATTTGATGGATAACCGTAGCATTAACTTCAGCATCCGATGAATTTATCGCCGAAGCTATACTTGACAGAACTTCATCGTCTGTATCTCCAGCTGTAATATTCACTGAGACATCAGTGCTTGTTCCCGCAATCATAATCTTAAACTCATAAGTTCCAGCTCCAAGAGCATCAGAAATAGTAGTGTTTGTAGCTGCATCAGTATAATTTTCACCTACTTGAGCATAACTTTTAGCAAGCTGAGATATGGAAATTGAATGTGCTCCTACAGATGCCTCATTCGTAGCAGTAGCAGTAACTATGGTACTATCTGAAGAACTTGCAGATTTCGTATAATATACTGAATCTGTGTCCGTACTTTTAAGTGGTGTGGATAAATTCTGTAATATATCGAAATAATCATTCATTAGTGAAAGAGCAGAATTAACTTGCTCATATACTGATTTTTTCGCTTCCAGAACCCTTAACGGCTTACGAAGCTCAGTTTCATACGCCGATACAAGCGCATTTATACTATCACTAATTGAAGTCGTACTTGATATAGCCATTATTTCTCCTTTTTAAGAGACATCGGTGTTTTATATACACCATGTCTACAGATCTTTATTTGTTTCTTCTTCTCCTTCTCCATATTCTTGATATTTATATTTTTCTTCAAGTTTAAATGTTTTAATCCAAGTTTCTCTTAGTTCTTGTAGAACATTAAGAGCTTCGCCAAAATTTCCCTTTCTCGCTTCTCCCATAGCATATTGATATAGCCTGAATAATCTTGCAGGAATTTCACCATAATCAAAATTAAGTGAATCTATGAGTCCAGCAAATACTTTTGATACTTTATCTCTATCTTTTCCCATGCAACCAGCTATTCCAATATCATATAGTTTTATGATGAGTTCTTCTTTAGATAATCCCATAACCTCTTCTTTTAGAAAAGCGCTCTTTATCATTTTTAGTGCCACAGGTCCCATTTTTACCTCCTCATTTTTTATTCGTAATTCACATAACAAAAGATAGGAGACAGCACCGTCAAACAATGCCATCCCCCATCTCTTAAATTTCTCTTTTCCATCATATTATCCGCCGAGTAACCCGAGTATAAACGATGGAGCCACGTTAGCCTGTGCAAGTCCTGCTACTGCAGATTGCTGAAGAATTGTGAACTTCGTCACATCTAACTGTGTCTTTGCCATATTAGCATCCATAATCCTTGAGTATGCTGCCCAAACATCAGTCTCACGCGATGCTACACTGTCTTCCTTTATAAGTAACCTCTCCTGGTAAGCACCAACACGACCAATATGAGTAGACATAGTACTCATTGCTGACTGAATACTGTTGAGATAAGTTGCTGCTGCAGTTGAATCAGAAACTGAATGTCCTGAGTGAGTATATTCAACGTCAAAAGTACGCTCAGTATCATCAGAGAAAGTACTCAATAAATCAAGAGTTATTCCTCTTCCAATATCAATAGTAGTATGAAGAGTATCAGTAACTACAAGAGTATAAGCAAGAGCGGCAGTACCTGTTGCATTATCTGCATCAACGTAAACCTGATTACCAGCATCGTCCCAAACATTAATTCGGAATTCACTAGCAGCCGAAACTTTCTGTATTCTAATAGTATAATCACCACTTGCAAGTTCTGTATGTCCTGAAAGAGCTGTATATGTATCAGCCCAAGCAGTAGTGGCATCAAGGCCAGTAACACTACCATTACCTGTTGTATGTCCTGCAGCAAGTGCTACGGCTGCATTCACTGTTGCTACACTAACACCAAGACCATTTGTATCATATACTGATGCAGATATCGTCATGGCCATTTGGTTATCAGCTACAGTTGTTTCTGGACCAACCCATAAGTTGACTAAACCAGCAGCACCTCCATTTAGCAATTTCGTATTTCTCCACTGTGTCTGAGCTACTATGTCATCAATTTCTGCTGTAAGTTGAACCAACTCTGCTTTAATCTTATTTCTATCATCTGAACTAAGAGTATCTGATGCTGCTTGAATTGTTTTCACAGACATATCTACTAAGATATCTCTGATATCAACCATTCCAGTTTCAGCAGTACCCAAAAGATTTAGGCCATCACCAATGTTATTTAGTGCCTGACCATATCTCATAGCTTTACCCTCTAACTCCTTAGCAATAGCGAAACCAGCTGGATCATCACCAGCAGTATTAATTCGTCTGCCTGTCGCTAATTGAAGTTGAGATTTTGCCAATGCTTTGTTTATAACATTCATCGTATTCAAAGCACTGAAAGCTCCTATATTTGTTCGGATTCTCGATAAGTCTCCTTGTCCCATTTTGTTGTTTTCACCTCCTTTCAATTTTTATTATCGGAAGAATTTTTAAAAACTTTAGGAATAAAAATAAAAAAATTCAAGTTAAGAATTAAGAATCGGGAATTAGCTGGAAAGAAGAGAATAAAATTAACGTTCAACTGCATTCATTCACCGCAAAAGCACAAAAGAATGCAAAGAAAAGAAAAATCACAGAATGAAATTTTTTAATCGCTTTATCTGTTGAATCCGTTTAATTAAGTATCCATACTCTCCGCATAATCTGCAGTTAAATATTTTATCCTTTTTTATCTTTTATTACACATTCAACTGTTTCACTCGTATAAGTAAGTCTATTGCCATATCTTCATTGCCAAGTTTTTTATAACAGATAGCAAGATTACGTAAGGCAAAAACACTACGGGGATCTAATTCTATTGCTTTTTGGAAACAAGAAAGTGCGTTATTATAGGACTTTTGAAGTAAATAAGTAAATCCAAGATTATTACACACTTGAGGTGAGTTTGAATTCAATGAGATTACATACTCAAAGCTCTCTTTTGCTTTTTCAAAGTCATTACGCTGCAACCATAAATTTCCCATTTTAAAAC
>JAUVIV010000135.1 GCA_030592575.1 bacterium
AAGAAGATGTGATTTATCAACAACTCCCTTAACAAGTCCTGAATTAGTCGAACTCTTATGGAGCTGGAATCATCCTAAAGAAGCTGAAGTAGGATATTATCCAGAAATTCTACCAGAATTGATTAAATAATAAGTTTATAAAATAATATGAAGTTATCTTTTCCAAAAAAGAAAAAAGAATCTAAGGAAAGTATTTCCAGAGCAGAGATAAATAATCTTCAAGATATAATTGCTCCATCTTCATTCGAGGTAAAACAAAACTTTTTAAGAGTAGGAGAACGTTTTGCTAAATCATTTTTTATTTTCTCTTATCCGAGATATCTTTCAACCGGCTGGCTCTCACCTATTATCAACCTGCAGCATCCCATGGACATATCTTTTCATATTCATCCTATCAGCTCTAATACTGTATTAAAAAAACTTAGAAAAAAATTAACAGAAGTTCGGGCAGAGATGATGGAAAAAGAAGAGAAAGGACTAATCCGAGATCCTATTTTAGAAACTGCTTATCAGGACATAGAAACACTAAGGAATAGTCTGCAAACTGCTCAAGAAAGGGTTTTTAAGTTTGGAATTTATATCACTGTATATACTGACACTCAAAAGGAATTAAGAAAGATTGAAACTGTACTTCGTTCAATCCTGGAAGGACGTCTAATTTATATAAGACCTGCTTTGTTCCGTCAAAAAGAAGGATTTGTTAGTTGCAATCCATATTGCTTAGATCAACTTGCTATCCATACAACAATGAATACTGCTCCCTTATCAAGCATCTTTCCGTTTGTTTCTTCTGACCTTAGCGCAAACGAAGGAATTCTTTACGGCATAAATATGCATAATAATTCTTTAGTTTTATTTGATAGATTTACTTTGGAGAATGCGAATATGGTTATATTCGGCAAAGCGGGTTCGGGAAAGTCTTACGCAATTAAATTGGAAATCTTAAGATATTTAATGCAAGGCATAGATACTATAATAATCGACCCAGAAAACGAATATAAGTTTTTATCCGATGCTGTTGGCGGATCTTATTTTAAAATATCTTTGAATTCTGCCGACCACATCAATCCTTTTGATTTGCCAAGCCCAATGGAAGGAGAAGTTCCTGGAAATGTTTTGAAATCAAATATTATAAATCTTGTCGGACTTTTAAGAATTATGCTTGGAGGGTTAACTCCGAAAGAAGACGCCATTCTTGATCAAGCATTAATTGAAACATATGCATCTAAAGATATTACGCCTGAAAGCGATCCTTCCTTATGGGAGAAAAATATTCCTATACTTTCTGATTTTGAGTCTGTTCTGGAAAACATGAAAGGGACAGAGTCATTGGTTGAAAGAGTGAGAAAATTTAGCAGAGGCAGTTATGCTGATTTTTTCAATCAAAAATCAAATGTTTCTATGGATAATAAACTTGTTGTATTTGGCATAAGAGATATGGAAGAGGAGTTAAGACCAATAGCAATGTTTATAATCTTGAGACATATTTGGAATACTGTTCGCTCATCATTAAAGAAAAGAATATTAGTTGTTGATGAAGCATGGTGGATAATGCAATCTGAAGACGGAGCTTCATTTTTATACGGCATCTGCAAAAGAGGAAGAAAATATTGGCTAGGTGTTTCAACAATTACCCAGGATGTTTCCGATTTTATGAAATCCTCTTATGGCCAGCCAATTATTACTAATTCATCTTTACAACTTTTAATGAAGCAGAGTCCTGCCAGCATGGATGTAGTACAAAAAACTTTTAATCTAACTGAACAAGAAAAATATCTTTTACTCGAATCAAATGTGGGCGAAGGAGTATTTTTTGCAGGGCACAAACATATTGCCATTAGAGTCACTGCTTCTTATACAGAAGACCAAATAATAACCACTTCGCCTGAACAAGTATTAGAAATAAAAAAAGCTAAAAAAGGAATTTCTTAAGCTTAAAAAATGCCAGAACAAACAGCAGAGACAACATCATTAGGATCCATGGCAAACCTATTTTCAGTGGAAGCAGTCATAATGCTCACTTTTGCTGTTTTTATTGATGGAGGAGAGGCCTTTTTTGAACTCATACCTTTTGTAGGAGGAACTATCTCTATAATACTTGATGTTATCGCTTTAATCTTTATCGGAATTTGGATGTATACAAGGTCAAGAGGGATAACTGTTCCTAAAAAAACAGGCAAGAGAATAAAAAGCGTAATAAAATCCACTAAAAAATATAAATGGTTAAAGCCGCTTTGCATGGGATTTGAAATGATTCCTGTTGTTTCAAGCATCGCCCCATTATGGATAGTAGCCGTCTTTCTTGAATTAGCATCAAATAAGAAGTAAAATTAAATCTAAAGATGACTAGGAAGTATTTATCAATATTTTTAGTAATCCTTTTCCTGTTTATAGGAGGAACAGTTTTTGCTTTAGAATTAAAATATCCTCCTTTGCCTGGAGCGGAACCGCCTCAGGTTTTTTTAGAAAAAATTGAAAACAAGCAAATCTCGCCTGAAAAAGCATTTCCTCTTTTTGTAAAATATTTTATAACTTTGACTCTCATTATAAGTGTTTCCGTATGCTTGGTGATTTTGCTTATTGGAGGATTCCGTTATCTTATTTCAGGAGCAAACCCGACTGTTATGGCAGATGCGTTAAGACAAATCTCTCATGCTGTTTTAGGATTGGTTGTAATTCTCTCTTCATACACGATATTAAGCACTATTAATCCGGAATTAAGTATTATCCGCCTCCCATGGGTAGATAAGCCAGCCCCATCTTATACTGCAGAACCGCTTACCGATGAAAAAGGATTCACTTACTTTCAAACATCTGTCGGAAAGATAATTGAAGATGTGGTTTTGACAAAAGAAGCGCATGAAAAATTTGAAGGGAGCGAAAACATTGCTTATCTTGCTGAAAAAGACCGTATTAGTCCAGAGTTGGCCGAATCAATTAAGAGTAAGTGTCCATGCGATGATGAAGAAAATGGGGATGAGAATGGAGCATCCGGGACTACAGGAAGCAAAGAGATTGTAGGTATTATTGAAAAAGCTGAAATGGCGAGAGACGAATCAGAAAATCTAAGAGATCTTTCCCAAGAATTAAAAGAACTGACAGATGAATGCCTGTGCAACATATCTGCTTGCGAAGGCGTTAAATGCGGAGATGGCTGTTGTTGCCAAGCAGCAGGATGTAACTCAATTAATACTTGTTCCAAAGCATGCGGTTGTGACATAAGCGGTTTTTCCACGTGTGATTTAGCTGTTTCCTGCCCTGAACGACATTGTGATATAAAAGCGATTAATAAAAAAATAGTAGAAATACAAGCATCAATGGCAAAATTAAAAATCCAGCAAAAGCAAGTGTTTACTGCTCAATTGCCGCTACTTAGTGATTATATAAAACTGAAGAAAGTAGGAATGATGATAAGTATGCCTGAAAACGCTATAGAATACGGAGAGTTTTTCAAAGAAAGAGAAAGAATTAAACAAGATTATAATGAGGAAGCTGATATAGATACTTTCTCAAACTGGCCAGACTCTATAATAGAAGTAGAAGGAGGATTGGTTGAAGACCCTACCTCAATTTATTTTGATAAGAATATTAATGAGAATAAAAGAGTCATCACAGAATCAAGCAGGGTTGAAGCATTATTAGTCCAGACCAATTTATCTCCTGAAAAACTTAATGAAATAATGACTGAAAATACGCAAGAAGTTCTTGCGGGATATTCTAATCAGGACTTTATGCCTTCTTTTGAAGAGATGAACAGCATTGTACAGGAAAGCGTTGAGCAAGCATCTTCTGAAATAGCCCCTGAAATATCAGAAGCTCTCACAAATGCGCTCATACAAGAGCTGACCGCCAGTATTATTGCTGAAGCAGGAGCAGGGGTTGGAGCTAGCGCAGGAATTTCAGCTGAATTGGGCAACCAAATAGGATTTATTATATCTGAAGAATTACCATCTGAATTAAACACATTATTCTCCGCTGAAATAAGTGTAGATATACCTAATATTCTTTCAAATTTGAACATAGACGGGAATATGACTATTTGGGATTTAGTCTCGGCTAACTTGCCTTCTGGCTCAACCATCAACAACATACCAGGGCTAAGCGCTGTCTTGTCAGGCAACACTGGCGATCTCATACCTAATTTGGACTCACTATTAAATCTAAAACTATCTGATTTCATCCCCGAGACGGAATTACCAAACGAGCTCCTTGGCGCAACATTGTCTGATGGTCTCCCATGAGAAACAATGGATACTCTTAATACTAACATCGGAAGTATCTTGCCCCCAGAAC
>JAUVIV010000117.1 GCA_030592575.1 bacterium
CAATGGGAGATAAACCTTTGCTCTATACCATGGGCAAGAAGCATGCGGTAAAGACAATTAGCGAATCGCCCCTACACTTAGTTGGAATAGCATACGGTGAACCGATGTCACAAGAAAAAAGCAGGACGGTAGTCAAGGGAGTAACTTATTATGAATTTTCGATTAAAGAAAGTAAAGCAGGATATAAAGCAAGAGTTGCACTTGATATATAGATTCAAAAGGGTATTCTCATCATAGGTTCAGAATGAAATTGTCATTCTGAGCGTTAGCGAAGAATCTCTTTGACTTGAGATGCTTCACCGAGTTTAGCATGACAGATTTCTGTTGTTTTGTGGGTTAAGGAGGTATTAATGAAAGAGAAAATTAAAAAGTTATCAGAGTATAAATGGTTAATTCCAAAAGACGCAAACCCGAAAATGAGAGTAGAGGCAATTTTCTATGCAAACAAATCAATATTTGATACGGTAGAAGACACGGCAATCAGTCAACTAACCAATGTAGCTTGTCTTCCCGGTATAATTGAACCGGTGATTGGAATGCCGGATATGCATTGGGGATATGGCTTGCCAATGGGGGCAGTTGGGGCTTTTGATAAAGATAAAGGCGTGATATCGTGTGGGTGCACAGGTTTTGATATTAATTGCGGTATTCATATGCTTCGCACAAATCTCCTCGCCAAAGAAATAAAGCCAAAGCTAAACAATTTGATAGATACTTTATTTAGAAAGGTGCCTTGCGGTGTTGGAGTAAGAAGCAAGCTTCGTTTGAGTCCAAAAGAACTCAAAGAGGTTCTTGTTAATGGAGCTGGCTGGGCAATTAAGCAAGGATATGGAATTCCGAAAGATTTGGAGCGATTAGAAGAAAATGGCTGCATCAAGGGAGCTAACCCAGATAAAGTTTCTCAAGAAGCTCTATCAAGAGGTGCTCCACAGCTTGGCACACTTGGAGCTGGAAATCATTTTCTTGAAGTACAAGCGGTTAGCGACATCTACGAACCAGAGATTGCGAAGAAGTTTGGAATTACGGAAAAGGGACAGATAACAATAATGATACATTGTGGTTCAAGAGGATTAGGACATCAAGTGGCTACAGATTATCTCAAAATTCATAAAGGAGCAGCAAGAAAGTACGGCATTGAGCTTCCGGATCCTCAGCTTGTTTGTGCACCAGCTACATCTGTTGAGGGTCAAAACTATTTTATGGCTATGAAATCGGCAGCAAATTATGCATTTTGTAATCGCCAGATAATTGCTCATTGGATAAGGGAAAGCTTTTCGCAGGTTTTTGGCAAGAACTGGGAAAAAATGGAAATGCAGACCATTTACGATGTGTGTCACAATATTTGCAAGCTTGAGGAATATAAGATAAATAGCAAATTAAAAAAAGTTTATGTTCATCGTAAAGGAGCTACACGAGCACTTCCACCAGGACATTCGGATGTGCCTCTGGTGTATCGTAAAGTAGGACAGCCGGTTCTTATCGCAGGTTCAATGGGAACAGCTTCATATATTCTTGTTGGTACTTTTCGGGCAATGAACGAGACTTTTGGGAGTTCGTGTCACGGTGCAGGAAGGGCTATGAGTCGGAGGCAAGCACTAAGGACATATCGCGGTGAGCAAATAAAACAAGAACTTGAGGCACGAGGAGAAGTCTTGAGAGCTACTCACACAAAGGTTTTGGCAGAGGAAGCACCCGGAGCTTATAAAGATGTTGATGCTGTTGTGGATTCGGTGCACGAAGCGGGGATTTCAAGGAAAGTAGCTCGGATGATTCCACTTGCAGTCGCAAAAGGATAATTTTTTCCTTTATATCTTATTGTAATAGAATTTTTAAAATGTAGGGACGTTAAATTTAACGCCCCTACTGAATTTGTTGAAAGATTGGTAGAGCGGGAGTTTATCTCCCGCAATTCTTTGTATTTGCCGAGGATAATGGCACTATTCTATGATTGTTAATTGTCTGTAAGGGCACGATGCATCGTGCCCCTACGATGCTTCTACTCCCGATTTTGTCAGGATGGGAGCTAACCTTGCACTATAGTGCGGTAGAAGTTACTCGTTAATGGAAGTTGGTAGCGCGGGAGTTTATCTCCCGCAAGTTTGGTATTTGTCGAGGATTCTTTAACTTCGGCATTACTCCGAAGGCATCAGGTGCAGAGGAAGAAGGCAGACACATGGGTCTGCCCCTACGAATATGTCATAAATTGGTAGTCACAATCTTTGTAGGTTGCATGTATTGTAGGAGTACGATGCATCGTGTGTCCTTACCCTACTTTACTTCTACACGGCTTTAGCCGATGGTTCTAACCCTGCACTTGCGGTAGAAGTGAAATATTTAATTGAAAGTTAAAAATTTGTTTTCAGGAAAGACAACCTTGAGATTCTTCGCTATTGCTCAGAATGACAAAGGTATGTCATGCTGAACGCAGTGAAGCATCTCGTAGGAGCAGGTTTCACCTGCGAATTACGATAGAAGTCTCTATTTATTCAAATATGGTTTAAACATATTTTCTACAATTTCATGTTGAGCACAAAACCATTTGAATAAGTTGTCTTTTTTTGTTAATTCTTTGTCTATTTGTGGAGTATTGGGTGTAGCACGTTGTATTTGTCCCTCAATAAATATTAAAGCAGCCCCTTTGTTATGCAAGTTGTTTATGTATTCTATAATTTTCTTGTCTTTGAATAATACTGTTGCATGTTTGGTTTCTTGAAGCAAGCTTGTTAATTTGTTGTTATCTGTAGTAGTTAATTGTTGGATTTCTTCTATGAATTTTTTTATTGAGTCGTAAATATTTAATATTCTATCAACTTTAGCAGGGTCATATTTGCTTTTTTTCTTGAAAATTTTAATTAACAGTAAAATTGTGCCGATGAAAGCACTTGAAATAGTTATCAGTGGTCCATAATTCCCTGTGGGATTCTTATACCATAGAAACCCTATGAATCCCGAAATCAAATAACATAGAATAGAGAGGATTAAAAGTGTTTTTTCCATCGTTTATTTAATCTTAACATATGTTTATTAGTATAAACCTTTTCAGAAGAGAGAAGAGGTGATTTCTTCTGCGGATTGGAAGGGGTCTTTTTCTCGGGTATAAATTTTCTCTACCAGTTTCTCCATTACCTCTGGCTTGATTACCTCTTTCTTGATATGATTCTTTATTTTATCCTCTACAAGTTCTTGCATTCTCAATTTTATTCTTTGTCTTCGTGCTTGTTCAAAGCTTCCAGTATTATTCAGATATTCCTCGTGGGAATCAATTAATGATATGAGTTTGTCTATTCCTTTATCTTCTCTTGCCGTTGTTTTTATTACAGGATATTCCCATCCTTGTGATTTGTCTCTAAGTTCTGAAACAAATCTAAGTTCAGTAACTATACGGTCTGCTCCATCCCTATCAGATTTATTTACAACGATTATATCAGCAATCTCTAATAACCCTGCTTTCATTGCCTGGATTGAATCACCGGATTCAGGAACAAGAGCTACGACTGTAGTATCGCATACTTCTGCAATATCAAGCTCTACTTGCCCTACTCCTACTGTTTCTACAAATATATAATCCATACCAGCCGCATCAAAAAGTAGTGCTACATTTTTTGTTGCCTGAGCTAATCCGCCGAGACTTCCTCTTGTTGCCATACTACGTATAAATACCCCTTCTTTTGTTGCAAGACCCGGCATTCTGATACGGTCACCGAGCAAAGCGCCACCGGAAAACGGTGAAGTTGGGTCAATAGCAATAATTCCTATCGTTTTATTACGTTCAAGTAATTTGGAAGTTAGCTTGCCAACAATTGTAGATTTGCCAGCTCCGGGAGGACCGGTTATTCCAACATAATAAGCGTGACCAGTATGTTGATAAATCTTTCTTAAAATAGAAGTGTCTCCATCTTCAACTATACTAATTGCACGAGCAAGCGTACGCTTATCCCCTTTTAAAAGCTTCTCAATATTCATTTATAAGCAAAAAAGGGAAGCAAAAAATATTAAAATAAATTCTGCTTCCCTCGATATAAAAATCCTAATTTATAAAAATATACTCGTCTTAGAAACAATATTTAAGTCCTGCTCCTACGGTGTAATTTATAGTAGTTCCACTTTTTATTAAGGTGCTTGATATAGTATATGCAAGACTAGCAAAAGTACTTATTTTTATGGTTTTGTTTTCATTGACATCGTAATCAAATCCTAAAGGAGCGAAGAATCTAATATTAGTAATCTCTCCCGAATCTACATATTTATTATCTTCACCCTTGTCTTCTCTTTTTATCATACAAATTTCAGGTCCTGCACCTGCAAAAAGATGAAAACGTGATTCTTCAGCCATAGGGAAATAGTATTTTAAAATAAGGGCAACTATATTTGCATTGTTTTTATACTCTTTTACGGTTGAATCGTTTTTCGTGTCCTTTCCACCAAGACTTGTTTTTTTGCCATATCTCAATTCAGCTCCAAGAACAGGAGAATTGCCAAGTTGTTTCGTGATTTCTCCGCCACCAGGACAGGTATAATTACGATAAATTGTGAAAAATCCGACTTCAATGACTCCCTGAACGCCTACCCATGACTCACTATTGTGTACATCTTCACCTGATGTTAATGAGCTGCCTGAAAATGGAACACTTAATCCAATGGATACTTGAGCAAAAGAAGCAGTCGCTAACCCTAAAATAGCTGTTAATATAATTAATCCTTTCTTCATTTTATCCCTCCATAAAAAATTATTTTTTTATTTGTGGAAGACTTGATTTTATTTCTCTCTATTGTGCTTCCAATTAACAAACGAGAGAACAGGATTCCCCTTTTTTTAAATAAATACCACCTCCCTTTAATTTGCCTAATCTTATTAATATTATATTAATGTTATAAGTCTTTTGTCAATACTTTTTTTGTAAAATTATGATAATGTGATAAATATTAATTCTATTCAATATGCTTACCTAATAATAGTTATTTTCTTTACGATATGAAAATTATCTTTTGTATCAAGTCTTAAAAAGTATATGCCATTTGGTTCTTCGTTGAGTTTCCAGTTTGTCTTATATGCTCCTGCTTTTTTGCGATTACTATTTTCAATAACTTTAACCGTTCTTCCTGTTATATCTATTAGTTCTATTTTCATATTGGTTGTTTTCTCTATACCATATTCTAAAGTAACTAAATTGCTATTGATTAAAGAGGGAGTTTTAAGATATTTATTAGTAGGAATAGAAGAAGTTTCTTCTGTATTTAAGTCAGCACAGCTATTAAGATAAGCAAAGATATGTCCGTCAGATGATGTTTCCGTTAATATTATATCGGGGCAAGTATCTCCATCCAAGTAAGTAACATAAGGCAAGTCAAATTTTTCGTATTGATTGTCAATAACGTGAGGTGTGAAAGTACCAGTACCGTCATTTTCGTACCATCTGAACCAATACGATCTACCTGCAGCAACAATATCCATATCCCCATCTGGTTCAAAATCACCAACATCAATCCCATCAACGTCTGGACAAGCATTATCAATGATATGTTTTGTAAATGAGTTAGACCCCATGTTTTCGTACCAGTACATCATACCAGATATAATATCTCCACAAACAATATCGGTTTTGCCATCTGAATTAAGGTCAGCACATCTTACTCCGGCAGACTTTGTAGTATAAGTATCAAGTACAAATTGAGTAAAAATTTCAGTTCCATCATTTTTGTATAAAATGAGTTGGCAGGGAGCAGCAGAAGAATCAGCACCATGCCATACCTCACTTACTACTACCTCTAAATGACCATCACCATCATCATCAAAGCAATCAACTTTCCATGGATTACACTTTCCTATGAAATGCCTTGTGAAATTTAGTCCACCGGTGTTTTCATACCAATAAGCTCCAATATCCGGTTGTGAAGATGAAGTGTTAACAGTTATAATAATATCAATGTCATTATCTGCATCCAAGTCCATTGCTCTCATTTGTCTGAAACGTCCTTCTACTGTATCTATAATCTTTGTTGTGAAAACTCCTCCTCCAAGATTCTCGCTAATGCCAAGGTATGATGTGTCAGAAAGTGATAAATCTACTGAAATAGCATCCATATTCCCATCATCATCAAAGTCTGCTCCGGCTATTTCGTAATTATACAAATTTCTTGGAGTGGTCCATATCTCATTTTTTGCTGACCAAGTCCTTCCGTCATTGCTATTTGCGTACCATATAGCTTGAGCTGGAGAATTAATAGTTGCAAAGATATCAAGACATCGTGATGGACTGGTACCATCTATATCTCCTGCCCAGTCTCCATGAGGTGTATGTATTCCTGATGCAACGGTAAATCTCTGGAAAGTAACCGCTGTGTGTACAGTGGTTGTTTCTATGCTAATCAAAAACAGAGTAAGTATTATAAAAATCCGTACTTTCATTGTATTTTCTTTCTGAGTACTTACTTAGTCTTAAAACAATATTACAAACTTCCCTATATTCTCATGCTTTTCAGAATTCATTTTATAAAAATAGACTCCTGCCTTTACCTTTTGTCCTTTGCTATTTCGTCCATCCCAGGTTATTTCTTGAGTTGCATTTTGTAATTCTTGAACCGATAAAGAC
>JAUVIV010000017.1 GCA_030592575.1 bacterium
AATCACAACTTCCATATCTCCATCCCCATCAATATCTGCTATTGCCGGAGAAGAATATACAGTACCTCCTGTTACATAACTCCATTTCATAGTACCGTTTGTTCCATTCAAACAGTAAACTTTACAATCATTACTTCCGACTACGACTTCCATTGCATTATCTCCGTCAATATCTACTATTGCTGGAGAAGGTTCTACCCGACCTCCTGTTGTATAACTCCATTTCATTAAACCGGTTACTCCGTTCAAGCAGTAAACCGTACTATCCCAACTTCCGAATACCACTTCCATTGTACCATCCCCATCAACATCTGTTACTGTTGCCCCCTGACATTCTACATAATTTCCTGTTACGTAAGACCATTTAACAATAGGTTCAGTTGATATAGCTCCTCTCGTTCGCTGAAAGTGTGTATTCTCCAAGTTCCCACCATACATAGTCCAGGTGGTATCAGCATAAGTTACCGGGATTTGCTGAAAAATAAATAATGTTAATATAATTCCCATTTCATCCTCCTTTTTTTTACCTAAAAATATATTTTCTAAAAGGGTGGGCAGGGGCAATTGCCCCTGCTCTACCCACAAGCAACTCCATCCACATTGTTAGCACATAATCTCTATAAACCCTTACGTAATATGACAAGGCATAAAAGCCTTGCCTACCCCACCCCCATTTTTACATTTTTAAAATCTCCTACTTCGCAGAACTTTATAATATATAATAAATTTTCTAAGTTTTGTCAAATAGATTCTTTTTTTAAAAAAAGCCCCCTGATTGTTCAAGAGGGCTTTTGAAAAACAATCTGTCTGAACTAAACTATTGTAATATCGTGAGTTTTCTAATTGCCTTGAAATTACCTGCTTCCATACGATAAAAGTAAATTCCGGGTGCTACTTTCTTGCCTTTTTCATTTTTGCCATCCCATTTAATAGAATGAGAGCCTGCTTCCATCTTTTGATTGAGTAACGTTGCAATTTTTTGCCCCGATGCGTTATATACAATAATCTTCGTATGTACATCTCTAAGTAATGCATAGGAAACCGTCGTATAAGATGTGAACGGATTCGGTCTGTTTTGAAGTAAATCGAACTTCTTGACTTTATCTTCTGTCTCCTCTGTTCCTACCGGGGCTTTACCACTCATTACAAGACCAATGTTCCCGCCAATTACACCAAGTCCATAAATATAATGCATTATTATATACCCATCATCATCGGTTTGCTGAACATCACAACCTTGTTTATGAGTATCTCCACCATACGCTTTTGCCCATACCGTATCACCATTCGCATCCATCTCAATCAGACATACATCAAAAGTACCAACTCCGGTAAAAGCAATATTTGCTGTTATACTCTCACCTGTTCCGATAGAGATTCTCGTCTCACTACTCGCATCCATCTTAATTAAATGTATATCAGAATTACCTCTCTTGATATCAGTATGACTAACTCTTATATACCCATTATCTGTCAAGCTTCTACCAATGTTACTTGCGTCATAGGTTTTTATCCATACCGTATCATCATTCGCATCCTTTTTAATCAGATATACTTCAGAATTACTACCTCCAACATTGATATAATCATAATTCACCATTATACATCCATCATCTATAGTCTGTTGAATACCGGTCTGCTGAACACTCAAATCTCCATCACTGTTACTTGTTTCGTAGGTCTTCATCCATATTGTATCACCATTTGCGTTTTTCTTAATAAGATGAAGAACGGAGTAATCCACAACCATATACTCACCATCAGTATATTCACCATCATTCGTCGGTTGAACATTACGGTTCCTATTATCATTGTTTGGTTCTTCTATTACCATAGTATCCGACTGAATCTGGGCAAATAAGTTTGTGCTACTGAGGAGCATTACCCCGACAAATATAGCTGTAAATCCTTTAAACATTGTTCACCTCCTTTTCACTAATTACTCATTGTTCTCTTTTTTATCTGAAAAATCCCCTTGCCAAATTGGTAGCGTGGAGTCTTTAGACCCCGTGTAATATGAACAGTCTAAAGACTGTTCACTACCATTTTCTTTTGTGCCGACTTGTCGGCATATATGTCTTACAGTATCTTTACGCATTTGAGTTTACTGTGTTAATCTAACTGACATATAAGTAGTAGTTAGTGAATTCCCTGCTATACTGCCTCCGGGAGAACTCGGACTACTATAATAACCCCATAATTCTACAAAATCATCTTTATTCAGCGGAATAATATCAGAAACATTTACACTCATTTCCGTAGTGGTAGTACCAAGGCGAACATAACTATAAGAACTACCATTTTTCCTGATACAAGCAATAATTATATTACCTGTCTGTAAGTGAAAAAATTGAATAGAAGCATTAACCTGATAATATCCTGTAGTAGGAGCAGTAAATCGGTAATTAGTTGAAGGGTCAAAATCATCATCGCCTACATCATATAGCTCTGCATCTAACTCAATTTTATGCCAACCATTCCCATTCCCAAAAGCACAATTAGCACTTCTATATCCTTTTGCACAAGGATTGGTAGATTTTATAGTACCCGCTACATCTAACTTTACCGATGGAGTGTGTGTACCTACACCAACATTACCTTGGAAGTAACTCTTATCTCCTAATGAATAAACGCTATAGAAATTTCCACTACTGCTTAATTCCTGAGAGTTAAAATATCCTGCATAACAGTTTAATCCCGAATAATTAGTTGAATTACAAGGTCTTGCTATACCACAAACTCCATAAACTGTTTGATTACTTCCTGTTGCTTCGCCGCAACCGTAAACACCCATAGCATTATCACCATGTATGTAAGCTTCAACACCATGACGATAATTATTTATCTCAACAACGTTATCTTGAGAGGGATAAGTGTTTTTAGTATAAATCGCTGCTAAATAGGTACTTTGCAAAACGTTTAGCTTGTAGTTACCCGGGGTTGAAGTTCCTATGTCTACCTCATAAGCATCATTGTACAAAAATACTTTTCCACCAGACTCTATCCATTCTTGAGAAAATCCGCTCGTAGCAGCCAACAAAAGAATGACTATTCCTCTGATGATACCTGTTCTCTTATTTTTCATTTTTTCCCTCCTTCTTTTACGATTTATAAACTAATTTTTATTCTTGTTAGCCTTGCATACCTCTGTGGTACACAAGGCATAGTTAGACATACCTTATAAATTTTGAGTAAAAAGAGCCTTCGGAAATGCAAACTCCCGAAGGATGTCTAACTTTAATATCTTTTATCACATTTAACAATTTAACAAACAGAATTTTAGTTTTTGCCATTTTTACGGAACTTAAAAATTTAGTTGTATCTCTCTCGAAAAAGATTTTACATTTTTGATACACTTTCTTTTGAAATACTTTAATTAAGTAAAAGATGTAACAAAAAGGATTGAAATAACCGTAACCTCTTAATTAATTGGGAATTAGACAGAAATTATTGTAAAGGAGAATGATTGTGAAGGGTTGAAAATAGTAAGCAATTTTTACCATACCCGGTTAAACGGTAAAGAAATTTTGTTCTTTTTTTTAATTATGCTTTGCTAAATATGGGGAAGTATTTAATGGTTACTATCCTGTAGTTCTTTTGTATTTAGTGTATATGAAATTTAGAATAATCAAGGACTATGTCAGGAACAAGGAAAAAGATAAATGTAATGGCAAAAAAAGTTTTACTATTATTATAAGTTGTATTTCTTTAGTTTTTTGTCTAAAGTTGGTCTTGATACGCCCAATATTTTTATTGTTTTTCTTTTATTGCCACTTGTTGATTTAAGGGCTGCATGTATAGTTTCCCTTTCTGCGTCAGCAAGAGAACGAATGATTTTTTTGCCTGTATCTTTGCCGTTAATGGGTTTCTCTTGTATTAATGATATCGGTAGATCTTTTTGGGTAATTTTTTTGCCTTCCGACATAATAATAGTTCTTTCTATAACATTTTCCAATTCTCTTACATTACCTGGCCAGGAGTAATCCTGAAGAAGATACAATGCTTCAGAGGTAAAACCTGTTATATTTTTGTGAAGTTTTTTCCTGAGTTTACGAAGAATGTAGGTTGCAAGGAATGGAATATCTTCTTTTCTTTCTCTCAGAGGAGGCATTTTGATTGATAGCACATTTAATCTATAGTAGAGGTCTTCTCTGAATTTTTCCTGTTTTATTTGTTCTTGTAAGTTTCTGTGGGTTGCTACTACAACTCTCACATCAATTTTTTTACTTTTTGTAGCTCCTACTCTTCGGAATTCACCATCTTGAAGTACTCTTAAAAGTTTGGCTTGAATGTTTGGACTCATCTCTCCAATTTCATCAAAGAAGATAGTTCCACCATCTGCTATTTCAAAGAGTCCTTTTTTATCCTGGATAGCACCAGTAAAAGCTCCTTTTATATGACCAAATATTTCTGATTCAAGGAGATTTTCCGGTATGGCACTGGAATTCACAATGACAAAGTTTTTGTCTTTTCTGGAACTACTATAATGGGTAATATTTGCAGCAAGTTCTTTGCCTGTCCCTGTTTCCCCTTCAATTATTACAGGAGAACTATATTTAATAACTCTTTCAAGGGTATTGTATACTTCTTGCATTGGCTTACTTTTTCCTATCAAATTGCCAAAGTTATACCTTTCCTCTACGGCAGTTCTTAAATGAGTAATTTCATCTTTCATATCAATGTTTTCAAGTTTAAGTAGTTTATGGTCGTTTCTTATCTGCTGCATTAATACAGCATTTTCAAGGGATATAGCAGCTTGATTACAAAATGCTCGAAGGAATTCAAGGTCTTCAGAAGTAAAAGCATTACTTTTCCTTCTATTATCAATATAGATAGCACCAACAGTACGGTCTTTAATTCTGAATGGAACACATAGAATTGAAAGAAGTCTGAGTTTGGTTATACTTTTTCTGTCTTTAAATCTTGGGTCTTCTTGTGCAGAGGATGTAATAATTCGTTCTCCTTTTTTTTCCACATCTTCTACTATAGTCATTGAAAAATCTGACATATCTTTTATAGATTGTTTATCCATATTTCTAGCGATTTTTACTACAAGGTTATTTCCTTCTCTTAGAAGTATGAAACCTCTTTCCGCTTCCATAATTTCAATGGTGATATCCAGTATTTTTTTAAGCAATTCATTAACCTCTATTGTTGAATTTATTATTTGGGTCATTCTATAAAGAGCTTTGAGTCTTTTATCCTTTCCAGGAATAGGTTCAAGTAATAATGGTGAATACTTCTCTATCTCTAAAATCAGAAAATTGACTCTTTTTAAATATGTATCTGCATTTAGGTTTTTGAATATCTCTTCTGCTTGTTTTAATCTTGTTAGAATTTGCTCAAGCAAACCTTCTCTCCAAAATTTTTTACCTACCTTTTCTCTAATAGAGAAAATTTCTTCTCCAGCAACAAGAAGGGTTTTGCCAAGTTCATCGGTTACCTTCAGGTTCTCTAAAATCTTTATGGATTTAGAGTAAGAGACAAGTGCTTTATCTATTTCTCCTTTTCTGGAATATACAGTTCCAATGATTCTTTGAAGGATGCCAAGAGACAGAGTAAGATTGATTTTTTTACATAATTTAATTCCTTTTACACAATAACTTTCTGCAGTTGAAAGATTATTAGTGAGCAAATAATATTCAGCCAGAGTTGAGCATATCTCCGCAATTCCTTTTTTTGATTTTTGTTTTTGGAAGAGATGGAAACTTTTATGGAGAAATTTGGAAGCTTCTTCCAATTTATTTTGAAGCATGAAAGTTTCCCCGATATTATAGTAGAGATATGGTATGATTTCAATGTTTTTAGTGTATTCAGTTATTTTTAGAGATTTTTTTAGGTTACTTATTGCTTTTTTAAAATCTCCAGCTTTTTTATATAGATTGCCAAGGTAGTTGTATATTCTTGTAGTTAGGAGTTTATCTTCTAATTGATGAGAAATCGAAAGAGCTGTCTCATAGTCTTGAATTGCCTTATTTAAATTACCTCTTTCTTTGTGTGCAACACCTAATTCCATACAGACATGAGCTATCATTCGATTATCTCCAATTCTTTTGAATATAGTGAGCGCTGAGTTATAATATTTCAAAGCAGTATCAAAATCATTTTGTTCTTGTGCAAGGATTCCTAAAGCTCTGTAATAGAGTGCAATCCCATAGACATCACTATGTTTTTCATCTATTTTTAGCCCTTTTTGATAAAATTTTTCTGCTTCTTTCGGTTTTCCTGTTTTCCATAAGATTTGTCCAAGATTGTATAAAGTAGATTTAATGAGATTGTTGTTATGCATTCTCAGGGCAATTATGAGTACTTTTTTATAATATTGACTTGCTTTTTTATAATTTTCTTTTTGAAGATAGACCGCTCCGAGAGTACTGTGGACATAATTTAATCCAAGTTGATCATTGTGTTTTTCAGCTATTTCAATTGCTTTTTGAGAGTAAAATAGAGCTTTTTCAAAGTCTCCACAACACATATAAACCCATCCAATGTCGCTGAGGAGAAGTGTTTTTTGATGATTATCCTCGTGGGGTATCTTAAGTCCTTTCTGGAAATAATTCAATGCTTTGTCGTAATTTTGCTGGTCGCTATGTATTATTCCAATTTTTCTGTAAATTCTTACGGAAGAATCCTTAGTTATAAGAGATAGAGCAAATTCATATTTAATAAGAGCATCTTGATACTTGCCCAAAATATGATAGAGATTACCCAGAGTTTCGTAAAGGGTAAATCTTTCTCTTTTTTTACCCGATTTATCTATAAGTGAAAGAGCAAGTTCAAAATACTTAATTGCTTCAGTATTTGCCGATATGTTTTTTGCTCTTTCCCCTGATATGAGAGCAAATTTATATACTTTGGTATCTTCATTTGTCTGTAGATAGTGATAAGTAAGGTCAGGAGCTATTCTTTCAAAGTCTTGCTGGAATCGATGTTTTAATGCTTTGGCTATTTTTTTATGAAGTAAGATTTTTTCTTTGAGAGGTATATTCTTTTCAATCACATTGGAGAGCATTTGATGAGTGAAAGAGAGATTTTTACCCTGACTTTCTATGATAAGACCTTTTTTCTGAAGATTATGGAGAGTGTGAGGTTTTACCTGAATCAAATCTTTTAGAATAAGGCAGGTAAAGTTATTTTTCAGAATAGCACCCGTTTTTAATAGGTTGAATTCATCTTCACTCAATTTTTTTAAGGTATAGGTAATAAAATCTTCAATGCCTTTTGGTATCTTATAGGTTTTAAGTTTATTATGAGACAGAGACCACTTTTTGTTGATTTTTTCAAGAATCTTATCTTTTACCAGACTTTGCGTAAATGTTATGATGAGGAAAGGATTTCCTCCTGTATGATTATGAATTAGATTTCCTATGTTTTCTATTTTATCTTTTATTAACAGTATTGATTTAACTATAATAGTGGTATCATGTAGGCTAAGTGATGTAAGATTAAGGTGATTGAAATATCCTATGGATTGAATGTTTTTATTGATGAACACAGTATCAGGAGAGGTAATAATTAGAAAAATTGGGGCAGTTTCAATAGATCTTATGAGGTATTCTATTAAATTAAGGGCAGAATTTTTCTGAAATTGAAGGTCTTTTACTATAAAAAGAAGTGGTGATTGCTTTGCTTCGTTAATTAGTTTGTTTACTATCTCATCAAACAGGTTTAGTTCTGTAAATGGTTTTTGGTCAATAATATCAGTAAAAGTTTCAAGAATATCTTTTCCTGAGTCAAATTCCTTTACCTTTGCTCCCTCAATTTGAGCATAAGATTTAAACTCTTGTAAAATTCTTGTTTTGCCTATTCCGTTTTCCCCATATATTGAGATAACTCTACCATTGCCGGCTTTAACTTCTTGCCAAATATTCTTAAGAATCGAAAATTCCTTTTGCCTTCCTGTAAATATGGGTGTGAAAAGAGTAGGTAAAGGATGTTCTCCCGTGATTTGGGAAATAGTTTCTTGCACATCATTTATGGATTTAGTTCTTTTTTGAGGCTTTACTTGCAAAAGTTCCAATATAAGATTGTTTAATTTCTCCGGTACGGTAGGATTGAATTCCTTTGGGGATTTTATATTTCCTTTTGTATGCTGTTTAATGAGAGTAAGTGTATTATCACCCTTAAAGGGTAAACAATGAGTCAGTATTTGGTATAAGGTTACACCTAAAGAAAAAAGATCTATACTTTGATTAAAATTCTCTCCTTTAAGAACTTCGGGTGCTATATATTGTAGAGTGCCTTTAAGTTTTTTAGTTGTTTGCTTCTCTATAAGTCCGAAGTCTGTTATGATAGCTCTGGGCTCTCGGATTTTGGATAATTCTATTAGTATATTATTAGGTTTGATATCACAATGGATGAGTTTGTAAAAATGAATATACTTGAGTGCACTGCAAATCTGGAGTATTATGGAATAAAAAAGTTGATAATCGGTTTTTGTTCTGGGGGGATTATCTTTAAACAGGTCGTAAAAATTCTTGCCCTCAATATATTCCATCGTGAAAAAATATTGGTTACTTTGTTGGTTTGAGAGATAGGTTGTGCTGAAGTCGTAGACTTTTATAATATTTGGATGATTGAGCTTTGAAAGGGTAAGAAATTCTTTTTGAATATGTTTAGCTGAGGAGGTTTTTAAGGCAAGTATTGTATCGGTAGCAAAGTCTTTGACCTTGCAAACAGTACTCATGCCTCCGGAATCAAATTTATCCAGTATCTCATATTTACTATTAACCCAATCTCTGTTCATTGTTTTACTTTAGTAGGCTTAAGTGTTCCATCGTTGTCATAACCTGATGCATTGCCAGATTACAAAAAATTTTATTTTCCATATTACATATATTGTACTCAATTTTCTCAATTTGTCAAGTGGAAATGTTGAAAATGGGGGGCAGGAAATAGAAGTAATCAGAGCTTAGAAAATTCCTCAAGTCCTTTTGATAAAATTTGCATAGCATCTCTTAACTCAGTAGCATTAAGTACATAAGCTATTCTTGCTTCATTATTGCCTTTCTCGGAAGTAATATAAAAACCTCCTGCAGGAGCAATCATTGTCGTTTTATTGTTGACATTAAAAGAAGTTAGCATCCATTTTGCAAATTTCTCCGTATCTGAGACAGGAAGTCTGCAAGTCATATAAAAGGCTCCCTCCGGAAGTCTTGCAAATGCTCCTTTAATTTTTTGCAATTCTTCATATACAATATTGCGTCGAGATTCATATTCTTGAATCATCTGAGGTATAAAATCTTGCATATTTTTAAAAGCATTTTGTGCTCCGATTTGTTCAACTGTTGGAGGACAAAGCCTTGCCATACCATATACCATAAGAGATTTTAGTATGTTTTCGTTTTTTGTAACTACAAACCCGATTCTTGCTCCACAAGCACTAAATCTTTTTGAAACAGAATCAATCACGATAGCAAGCTTATCCATCCCAGGGATATTGAAAATACTTGTGTGTTTCTTTTTATCAAATAGGAACTCACGATATACTTCGTCGGATATTACGAAAATGTTATGCTTAAGAGCTATTTTAGCAATAAGCTCCATCTCACTTTTTGTGTAAACTGTACCAGTTGGGTTATTTGGAGTGCAGATTATAATCCCTTTTGTTTTTGGAGTTATGAGTTTTTCTATTTCAGCCTGTGAAGGTAAATGAAACCCCTCTTCAACTTTTGTAGGTATAGGAATTAGTTTTACTTGTGCGATTGAAGCAAGAGATAAATAGTTTGCATAAGCTGGTTCTAAGATTAAGAACTCATCTCCAATGTCCCCAATTATCATATATGTAAATAAAATGGCTTCTGAGCCTCCTGTCGTAACGAATACATTAGATGCTTGTACTTGGGCGGCTCCGAAACTCTGATAGTATTGTGCAACCGTTTCTCTGAAGTCAGAAATCCCATCTGACGGCCCGTATGCAAGGACTTTTTCCTTATAGTTTTGGATGCCTTCCCAAAAGATTTGCGGAGTTTCTATATCAGGTTGCCCGATATTTAAATGATAAACTTTAATTCCTCTTGCTTTGGCTTCATTTGCGTATGGAATTAATTTTCTTATAGGAGATTTGGGTACCTCAAGTGCTCGTTTTGAAGTCATTTTATTTCCTTGTATGTAATAACTATATGTTTATTTGGTCCAGTAATTTCGGTTCTTGAAGGAATGTTATCTTGGTATTTATGTTTTATTACATATTTAAAAGAATCAGCTTCTGCAACTATATTTATCGGTAGTTTAGATTTATAAGTGATTTTTGCAGATATATCCTGCTCTTGAGTTTTTATCTTAAATTCTTTTATTAAACAATTTTCTATTTTTAGCTTAACGGTTATAAATAAGAAGTCATCTTTTGGAATAATAGTGAACCATTTTCCGTCGGCAATTACCGTATCAATAAAAAATGCTCCGCCGAAATTTTCATAAAGTTCGGGTAATCCAAAACTCGTTGATAGAAAAGCGCTTCTTACAATTTCTTTCAATATAGCTTGACCTTCCACTACAATGCCTTCTTCTTTTACAAAATGTACTTTGAAAGTAGTATCTTTGGCTATGGAGCATTTTGCAACCATTTGAATTTGCTCCGGTTTATTTAAACTATAATGATAGACAAGGGAATCTAATAAGGAAGTGCTTAATAATAAAAATAATAGCATAATAAAAAATTTTAATTTTTAAATATTTGATATTTGGATTTTGACATTTGAGTTATTATCTCGCAAGTTCTCCTGCGATTACAAATCTTTGAACCTCATTTGTCCCCTCATAGATTTGAGTTATCTTTGCATCGCGAAATATTTTTGCAACAGGATATTCCTCTGTGCATCCTGAGAGTTCGAAAATTTCTATTACTTTTGTAGTAACTTCCATAGCTACATCCGAAGCAAATAGTTTTGCCATTGCTGAGTATTTGGAGATGTTTTTGGCTCCTGAATCTATATATTTTGCCAATGAATAAGTAAAAGCTCTTGCTGCCTCAATTTTCGATACAAGTTCAGCAATCATAAATTGTGATTGTTCAAAAGGAATGCTTTTTTTGTATTTCATTACTTCATCAATAGCTCCCTGAGCTACTCCAACGGAAAGAGCCGCTACTCCCGGGCGAGTGTAGTCAAATGTGCGCATTGCAGATATAAATCCGAAGCCTTCTTTTAAAAGAATGTTTGAAGCTGGAACTTTGCAATTCTCAAAAATGAGTTCTCGTGTGCAAGCTGCTCTAATACCAAGTTTGTCCTCAGTTTTTCCGAACGAAAAACCCGGAGTTCCTTTTTCTACAATAAAAGTGGATAATCCACGTGCTCCTCGTCTTGGATTAGTTGAAGCGAAAACAACATAAATTTCTGCTTCTCCTCCATTTGTTATGAATTGTTTACCACCGTTTATTACATAAAAATCGCCATCTTTTTCTGCTTTTGTTTGTATTCCAGCTACATCTGACCCGGCTTGAGGTTCGGTAAGTCCGTAACTTGCAAGAGCACCTTTAGCTATTTTTGATAAATATTTTGATTTCAATTGTTCATTGCCAAAAAGAATTATTGGAGTTGCTGCGAGAGCCGTTGCCGCATAAGCAGTTCCTACTCCTGCACATACTCTTGAAATTTCTTCAACTGCGATGCATAAATCTAATGTTGCAGCGCCAGTTCCTCCATATTCTTTAGGGATAAGTGTTTCGAAGAGTCCTGCTTTAACAAATTCTTTTAAAATTTCATGTGGAAATTCATCAAATTTGTCAAGTTTATTTCTTTGTTGAACTATTTTTTCTTGAGCAATTTGCGATACAGTTTCTTTTAACTTATTTTGTTCTTTTGAAAAAAAGTAATTCATATTTACAATATTATTATTCAGAAAATATAAAAATCAAGTAAAAAATTAAGAGATTCCCAGAATTTTGTGTAATTTTTGTTTGTAAAATAGTACATAATGATAGTTAGATATTAGTCAGCATTATGAAATAGGACTTTTATTGCTTTGCAATTTAAATTAAATATTTATAGTAATAATTGTTTAAATAGATTTTTTCTCGCAAAAATTTCAGCAAATTTTAAATTTTGGATTTTAGATAAAGGGGTCTGAAAAAACAGGTAATTTTCAAAATATACTTTTCCCTTGACTTTCTTTGTAAAAATATATACTTTTGTATGTAATGAATTGAATTATTTACAGAATGATAAAAACTTTAGGAGGATAAATATGAAAGAGCATAAAAAACGATTGGTAGCTTCTCTGCTTTCTTTTGTTATAGTGGGTGCCGGGCAATTGTATCGAAAACGATATGTGACTGGTTTTTTTTTTATGCTTGTTTTTTTCTCATCAATTTTTTTCTTCAAGATGGTATGGGCGGGTTTAAATCCTGCGTTTTTTGCCGTTCTCTTCGGGTGGATGGTTTTTTGGATAGTTAATGTGATAGATGCATACAAAGGATAGCTACATTTTGTTGCACATATTGTGAACATGATTTTTCTACCAATCTTAAAATATCAAACTATATTGAATATCCAATAGAGTATTGTTCTTCTAAGGAAAAAAGGGGTATTAGTTATTCTTGCCGATTCTGCTACTAATAGATATAGCGTTTTGTGGACAGGCAGATTTGCATCTCAAGCATTTTATACATTCCATTGAGTTTATTGAGTTCTTATCTATTTCATAAACTTTTATATCTATTGGGCATACCTTGTAGCAGATTTTACATCCATTGCACTTATCAGGGTCAATTTTTAATTGGAATATTGTAATTTTATTTAAAAGTCCTAACAGTGCTCCCAGAGGACATATAACGCGACAAAAGGGTCGCTCAATGAGTATAGAAAAAATTACCGTAAGAAGAAGTCCTGCATATTTCATGTAGAAGTGTGGACCAATTAAATCTCTCAACTCCGGTTCAAAAGCAAGTTGAGGGATTCCACCTCCAATAGTACCAGCGGGACAGATTTTACAAAACAAGGTCTCGCCGGTTATATATACTCCTATTATTGTAAGGAAAAATAGAACAATATATTTAAAATAGGAGAATATTTTTGGGAGTTTTATTTTAAAGGTACGTAATTTGTAAAGTAATTCCTGGAAAAATCCAAATGGACATAAGAACCCACAGATAAACCTGCCTCCAAGAATACCTATAAATCCAAGAAATCCAAGAACATAAAACGGGAATTGTCGTAGAGCAATGAAATGTTGCAGAGACCCTACCGGACAAGAAAATCTTGCAAGTGGACAGGCATAACAGTTAAGCCCTGGAAAACAAACTTTTTTAAATGGTCCCTGATAGAAATGTTTATGAAAATGATTATTGGCAACAAAAAAAGCGGCAACTTGGATAACATATCTTGTTAATTGATTTTTCATATATTTAATGTAAACAAATGTAAATAATAAATTTCACGATATTATTTTGATAATATACTGTAGTAAATAACAATGCAAGAAATATTATAAATTTTATTGTTATTTTTTTATCTTATTATCTCAATCTTCTTTCTACTCTTATATTTTTCAGTTTTCAGCTCATAATAATAAATTCCACTTGATACTTTTTCACCCAAATCATTTTTTCCGTTCCATGTTACTTGATAATAACCACAATTCTGATTGCTGTTTACTAATGTTTTTATCTTTTGTCCTATTGCATTATATATAATGAGCTCTACATTTCCTTTTACTGGTAAAGAATACATTATCTCTGTACTTGATTGGAAAGGATTGGGAAAGTTCTGTCCTAATGAATATATTGAAGGATTTTTATTTACTGTTATCTCTTCAACAACAATTGATATTATTTCTGTTTCAAATGTTACTGTATCTGAAGAAAAACCACCCGTATAATCAAAAGCAATCCATCCTGCAGTATCTGCTGTTAATGTATCATAAGGGATACTATTAATCTTTACTTCTATTATTGAGTTATGAGAAAAATCTCCAATCGTATGTGAGGTAATAACCGATGGGCTCTCACAAATCTCCTGCCATTTTCTATAATATATTCCTGTTGTATCCCATTAAATTACTGATATCTTTAAAGAATCAAGTGATGGAATTACAGTCATTGAATAATAAGTGATTGTTCTGGTACCAATTTCTTCTATTGAAATTATGCTTTTATCTTGATAGTATATTGGAGTAGTATTAGTATAATTCTCAGAAAAAACTCTATTGTCGGTATATTCAACAACAAAATATCCATTGAGCAAATAAGTTACTTCAATTTTTAATATTATTGTTATCTCCTGTAGGATTTCGGATTATAACATTTGCAGTATTAGTACTTTGAAAGGAAAAATCTCTATAATAGTTTGCATAATCAACACCTTCTATTGAAATATTTTCAAACAACATCTTATCTAAATCAGTCGCAGAACTAATTACAATACCATGATAACCACGACTCTTGATTTTTACATTTTTTAAGGTTAGGTTATTTCCAATTCCCATGATTTCAATTGCGGCATGTTCGTATATATCAAGAATAGTTATTCCATCGAAATAATTATTATATCCTATACTCCATATATCCATTCCTTCTTGCCCGTTGTTGTTAGTTACCTGAAGATTTATATCAGAAAGAACATTGTTATCATTTGTTCCATAATCTCCATGAAAATATATTAATTCACCATCATATAATTTCCTGAAAAATTTTGCATTTTTAATAGTGAATCTATCATTATTTGTGTGAAAATCAATAAAGCCATGGTCATATACATTTGTTGCAGTAATATTTTCAATTTTAAAGTGATGATTATCATACCAGAAGTAGATAAGGTGCATATCTACTTTCATAGGCGTCACAGTCTTTTATGGTCATGTAGCTGCAATTACGCAGAGCATGGATAAGAAAACTGCAATTGTAAGTTGTGATATTGGTAATACTAAACCCTTCGGCATCACGCCACACCTCAAATGCTTTAGAATAATTTGTTGCTGTAATTCCATCAAATTTATAATATGAGATAGGTCCTGGGTCGCCCCAATCATGAAACCGGAAAAGATTTAAACTATCAAGTATATTATTTGTAATGAAAGTAGGTGTACCATCATACGCTTTTATTGTTATCGGAGCTTCCGGAATTCCACTAATTTGACCCAGAAACGTATCATTATAATAAGTGCCGTCTGCAATGAGTAATGTATCTCCCGGTTGTAATTGATATTGTGCATAAGATAGAGTTGCCCAGGCAGAATCTATACTCAAACCACTCAGTGAATCATTTCCAGCAGGTTTCATATAATATACTTTGGGTAAATCTCCCAATGTCCTTGCTGCTCTGATTATTGAATCTAATTTTGTTTGTGTCCTTGTTGTAAAAACAGAATCCTCTGATGCAGTCTCATTTCCTTTATAATCTATTGCTCTTATCCTGAAATGATATTCTGTTCCTTCTGTAAGTCCTGTTATTTCAATTTGTTGCCAATGGCTTAATCCTTTTTCTTTAGAAGTATCGCCATAGCTTGCAGTTGTTCCATATTCTATTTGTCCCGTAGATGTTGTATCTGTATCCCATCTTATTACAACACTGTTATTTCTTATTGCAGTAACCTCAATGTTCGAGAAAGTTAATGCACTTACTACATTCGTTGTAGCAAAAAACAGTATTACAGTTAAACTCATCTTATTTCGCAAAAACAGAGTTTTTGTACTCCATAAAAGAACACTTATTCCGGAAATTTTATTCATCCTTTTCTCCTTTTTTTGTTTTCTACCGTACTTTAGTGCAGGGTATAAAAACCCCTCAGCTAAAGCTGGGTAGAAGTCTGTATTCCGTACCTTTTCCGACAGAGACTTGTTTGTTCACATGGAATAAACTCTCCATTCATATAGTTCAACCGTGCTTCCGTGGGCGTCCACGCACACGGATTCTTTGCGAGGATGCAAAAGTTCCGCATCTCCTTCATGGACATTCATCATTCTTTCCATAGATATCCATCAAACCATACGACAATAAGACTATCCGACTATTCAACCATCTTTTCAACTATCCGATCATAAAACCATCAGACTATACGACAATCTTTCTCCATACGACTATCAGACCATACGACCATCGGACTATCTTTATACCATCCGACTATTTTCTCACGATTAACGAATTATTGTAAGCTTCCTTGTTGTCTTAAAATCATCTGTCTTCATACGATAGAAATAAATTCCAGTTGCTACTTTCTTACCAACAGTATCCTTACCATCCCATTTGATTTTATAATATCCTGATATTTGCTCCTTATTCACAAGTGTCTTTACCAGCCTTCCGGATAAATCATATATTTGTAAGGATACGTCATGGCGTGTCCCTACATTTGGTAACTGGTAGCCAATGGCTGTTTGCTTAATAAATGGATTGGGGAAGTTTTGATATAAAGCATAAATTTTTGGTAAATTAATTATATTATCTTTAATGCCAAAAAAAGACGACTTTGATGCCTCTATTGTATTCCCATAAGCACCAATGTTAATTCTCCCACCATTTGGCTCAGGTTCATCAGAATAGTCATCTGCTGGGTTACCTGAATCAATACAGGAACTTGTTACAGCATCAATTATCCAAGATGAACCGTTCCATCTTCCATGTTCGGATTTGAGATGGAAATCATGATTTGCTGAATCCGCAAACATCGGGTCTGCCGAGATATCGCTTGTATCTGGTGATATGCCTTGATAGTTATTTGAGTTGTTCCATATATTATTGTTTTTTAATACGAAGTTGCTACTACAACTCACAATACCATATTCTCTGTTTTTTACTATAATATTGTTTTTTATTACTATATTCCCTCCAGTAGGTGTTGTACTATTTTCTTCAATCCCGACTCTTGCGTCAGTAATGACATTGTTTTCTATGGTCATATTATTCCAAAGACCTTCCATATAAATACCTTGACCATAACTTGGATTATCCCATTCCACTCTGTTTATTATATTGTTTTTTATAACAATATTTTCAATAGTTGTCGAATCAGTGCTTGAGGCATCAAAATGAATGGCTTGTGTAAATACATTCATAATAGAGTTGTTCCTTATTATGTTATTACTTAAGTCATTATTATTGTATGCATGTATTTCAAATCCATAAGCACCGCCAATTATTGTATTATTTTCAAATAAATTTCCGGAACCATAATACAGCCTAATGCCTGAATTCCCACATTCAAAATGGCAGTTTTTTATAATTGAATTATAGTATTCTCCTTCTACTCCGCCATGGTTTACATCAAAAAAACTGCAATTATCGACGGTAAGATTATATGTGCAACTTGGAATAACCGCATCAGCAATAGTATTCCGAAAGATACAATCTTTTATTAAAATATTGGAATGGGTATTAGTTATTTCAAGTATTTCCATATATTTATTTCCTAATAAATTATTTTCAATAAAATAAGTTTGTTCTTCTGAATTCCCATCAAATAAAATGTTTTGGATAGTGATATCATCAGTATTTACATATATCATTCTTTTTTCATAAGGCCATTGTATGATTGTCTGGTCAGGAGGTATTTCCAAATTAGTAGTATCATTAACATCCCCTACTAATATAATATTAGAGTTATTTATCAGTATCGAATTTTCAATACTATATGTACCTGCATTAATATGAACAATATCCCCGGATACTGCATTAGATAAAGCCAGATTAATTTCAATCTGGTCATCAACACCATCACAATTGTAATCACCGCTCCCGTCTGTTGCTATATAGGTGGTATCAGCACTTATTGGTATAGCAAAACAGACTAAAAGCGCTATAACAGCAATGATTTTTGCTCTATTTTCGGATATCTGTACAGTTTTACAACTCTTTATCATCTTCATCTCTTCTCCTTTTTTTGTACTTTTATGACTAATTAACAAATTTGTTTCACCTAATTATCTCAATCTTTTTTCTGCTCTTATATCCTTCAGTCTTCAGCTCATAATAATAAACCCCACTTGATACTTCCTTACCTAAATTATTTTTTCCGTCCCATGTTACCTGATAATAACCACAATTCTGATTGCTGTTTACTAATGTTTTTATCTTTTGCCCTGTAATGTTATAAATTTGTAAGGACACGTAGCAACGTGTCCCTACATTCGGCAATTGATAATTAATAACTGTTTGTTTAGTAAAAGGATTGGGATGGTTCTGATGCAGTATAAATATTTTTGGTAAATCATTGTTTTCTTGAGATATGCCAACTAAGTATTTTCTCCAGGTAAATGTATGCCCGCCTGTCCAATCTTCGTTATAATTATGAAAAACCGTTCCGCTATCATTAGCTAATGAAGTATCATAATCAACATCATCCACAATAAGAATGATGTCATAATTTGCATAATCTGCATTGGTGTAGCCAATTGTAGTTGGATTGGTGGAAACAGTTGATTCTACAGTGACAGAAGTGTCAGATACGGAGGAAACGGTAAGATGTTCTGATTCTATTGTGGGAGTGAGGGTGATGGGATAGGTTGTGAATGTTGATTTTCCGTCAGAAATTTTATTATACTCACTACATAGAGGATAAAAGTAAGGCATTTTATTACCATCCATATCAAATACTTTGTTATCAGAAAAAACTACTTTGACCGTAACCGAAGAACTGTGAATACGAAATTCCGTATTTTTTGGATTGTGTATGGTGCCGTCTTCCGTGAAACGATATTCATGATAAACAACGCTGCCAGATATCATATTATTTTCAGCCACTGTATTTTGTCCTAAAAGCCATAAACCTACATCATGACAATTATTAATTTCATTGTTATAAATAATTGTATTAGTTGCCCTCCATTCTCCTTCTTCAAGACCAACATCATCATTATACATACGGAATGCTACCATACAGTCGTTAAAATAATTAGAGCCGATATAAACATTTCTACCATTACTTAACGCTATTGACTCACCATGATCATGTTTACATCTAATAAATGTATTATTTGTTATTGAAAGATTATGACGGATGCCTTGATGAAAAAATAAAGAGCCATTAATAAAATTGGTATGACCTAATGTATTACTATCTATTGTCAGAAATTTTACAATTCCCTTAATATCAATTAGCGAATGCAACGAATTATCATAAACTTTACAATTTCTAACAAGAATATGGCTGCTGATAATACAAGCCCAACTGCCACCACTTTCATAGCGGCCATCTACTTGTACTGAATTCCAGGCATCTCCGATTATTGTACAACTATCAACTGAACAGTAATGAGAATTATCTACAATACCAATCCCGCCCGGATTACCCGGTGATAGAACTGCATTAGGATAAGCAGTACAATTTACTATATGAATATTATTTGATTTTCTTACATAAATCTGTTCATCATAATTTCTGACAGTAATTCCTTTAATAATAATATGTTCCCGATGTTCAAAAGAGCCTGCGTAATAACAACCATATATTCCTATTCCTGTTCCGTCAACACCATCAAATATAGAATTTCCATTAAAGACGGTAAAAACTATAGGATGGGTACTAATACCTGAATTGCTAAACATAACATGCTCGTCATACCATGTACCATCCATGAGATAAATCGTATCCCCTGCTTCCGCTATTTGTGTTGCGTAAGAAGGATGCTGCCAGGCAGAATCTATACTCACTCCACTATATGAATCATTGCCATCTGTTTTTACATAATATACCTTTGGTAAATCTCCTAAAGACCTTGCTACTCTAACTATTGAATCTAATTCAGCCTGTGTTCTTGTTGTAAAAACAGAATCTCCCGATATAGTCTCATTCCCTTCATAATCTACTGCTCTTATTCCGAAATGATACTCTGTCCCTTCCGTAAGTCCTGTTATTTCTATTTGTTGCCAGTAGCTCAATCCTTTTTCTTCTGATGTATCTCCATAGCTTGCAGTTGTTCCATATTCTATTTGTCCTGTAGCTACTGTATCTGTATCCCATCTTATTACAACACTGTTATTTCTTATTGCAGTAACCTCAATGTTTGAGAAAGTTAATGCACTTACTATATTCGTTGTAGCAAAAAACAGTATAACAGTTAATCCCATCATATTTCGTAAAAACAGAGTTCTTGTACTCCATAAAAAAAGACTTATTCCGGAAATCTTATTCATCTTTTCCTCCTTTTTTTGTAGTCGCAATTTTAAATTGCGATTTATATTATCGCAGATGAAATCTGCTCCTACATAATTTATACTGCACTTTATTTTACTCTACTCTACTCTACTCTACTCTACTCTACTCTACTCTACTGATAAAGGATAAATTACTTCTGCTCTTGAATTAAAAAGGATTGAAGAAGTTCTGACTTAATTCTACACGTAATGGGTAACTACCCAATTCCTATGCATGAAAGTCAGAGCAAGCTGGCATTTTGTTGAACTTCTTCAAAATCCTTCAATTTAACACCATATAGGAGCATTGCTACAGTAATTACGATTCCAAAGTAAGGTAATATTTTTTTAAACATAAGTTACTTAACGATAATGTAGATATTTTTTTTGTCAAGTATTTTATCTTCAGATTTCAGAAGCAATAAAAACACTTGTTTTTATATAGAACGTGGTTACTTGATTAAATGTAAATCGTAAAAGACCGTTGCTGTTTATTGAAAATACTTATTCCAATCGTATGGGCATTAAAAGATAAGTAATATCTTCTTCTTTTTCGGATGAATCTGTAGGAGTAATAACTGCAGCTGAAGTTGGATCTTTAAATAGAAATTTGATTTGCTCTGTTTCTATTTTTCCGAGTATATTAAGGAGGTAACTTCCATTGTAAGCTATTTCGAGCTCTTCCGCATCATACTTACATAAAAGTTCTTCTCTCGCTTCACCGGTTTCACTTGATGCTTCTATTGAAAGAGTATTTGATTTTATTACGAATTTTACAAGTTTGCTTATATCCGGAGTAAATACGATAGCTCTTCTCAATGCCAGAACAAGTTCATCTTTTGAGATGAGGAGCATCTTATCGTTGTCTTTTGGTATAACTACTTCATAGGGAGGAAATTCTCCGTCTATTAATCTTGACACTATTATCATATCATTGGAACGGAATCCAATCTTGTTTTCTTCAAAAGCTATCTCTACTTCGCTTGAAAGTCTCGCTACTTCTCGCCACACTTTGCTTGCTACAAGAAGAGTTGCTATTTTGCCAGCTTTTATAGGGTTTTTAAACAAGACTAATTTGTGCCCATCGGTTGCTACAAGTCTGAATTCCTCTTGTCGTAGATCAAGCAATCCACTTCCGAGAACACCGCTTGTTTCGCTTGTAGAAGCAGCAAACATAGTTTTACCAATTGCTCTTTGAAGAATTTCGTAAGGAATAGTTACTTTTCTCTTTCCTTTAACTTCTGGTAATTTTGGAAACTCTTCTTTTGCCATACCAGCCATAGTAAATTTCCCTTTTCCACATTTAATTGAGGCAAGTAGATTCTCGACTTTAAGCTCAAGAGTATCAGATGGCAATTCTCTTATGATATTATATAAATCTTTTCCATTAAGAGCTATTGCTCCTTCTTGTAAGACTTCAGCAGTTCCTATTGTGGTTGCAGAAGTTTCAAGGTCTGTAGCACTTACATAAATTTTGTTGTCAGTTGATTCTACTTCTAATAGAATATTTGAAAGTGCTGGCATTGTGCTCTTGGTGGGAACGATCGGGTATATTTTAGCTAATAAATTTTCCAAAACTCCTTTATTTATTTTTAATTCCATTTTTCACCTCTCATTTTATTATTTTCTGAAATAAATTTATCTTACTTATATGATATAGGATTCAAAAAAACTTTTGTCAATATATTTCTTGTCTTTCTTTAGCGAAAAATTATATATGATTGCAGTGCAATGGTTTAATAGATATTTATAATGTTTAAACAAAAGAACGAAGAATAAAATTATTCGAGTAGCTAAATAAGAAAAGATATATTAGGATAAAAAAATTAGATTACAGGTTATGGGATTTCAAAAAACTAAAAATTAAATTCTTGACTTTTGGAATGCAATAGATTATAAAATGCTTTACAATAGTATCACATTGTTTTTTGTTGAAAAACAAAATGGTGGGTGTAGCTCAACTGGTTAGAGTACTGGACTGTGGATCCGGGGGTTGGGGGTTCGAGTCCCCTCACTCACCCATTTTTCAAGCAAGTCCTTAATCAATAAGGATTTGTGCTGTTTTTGTCAGCGATGTTTTTTGCTCTTTCGTCCGTGATTCAATACTATATTTTTTGACCGTACTCTTGTGTTTTTCCGAAGGTATGACATTACTTCGCTCATACCAAAACAGACAAAGAAAAAAACCGAACAATTTAAACAAATCCCAACACCCAAGCTAAAGTTTTATAGCCAACCCTATCAAAAAAATACTTGACAAGTCCAAAACATGTATTACTTTAGTTACTAATATGGTATATTTGAACATATTTAGTAATATGCAGGAGGGTAAGTAATATGACGTTATCTGCGGATAAAAATTTAAGTCCGAAAATTAAGCATTTGGTTCAGGTTGCAAGGGAGTTGTTTTTTCGTTATGGTATTAAGCGAGTTTCTCTGGAGGAGGTGTGTAGGGAGTCGGGAATTAGTAAGGTAACTTTTTATAGGTATTTTAAGAATAAAAGTGATTTGGTGATATATATCCTTAGTGAATTGTTTACGGAAGCGAGGGTGGAAATACAAAAAATTATTAAAATGAATGTGTCTTTTGCTGAAAAAATGCAGAAAATACTTGTTTTGAAAATGGGATACGGTGATGAATATGGGCAGGAGTTTATGAAAGAACTTTTTATGGGTGCTGATGCTACGATAAAAAATTTTATAGAAGAAGAAAACAAGAAGTCTATGGGTGTGTTCAGAAAAATGCTTGAGGATGCACAAAAAAACGGAGATATTCGGAAGGATATTAAAATCGAATTTGTAATATGTATGATGAATGTTATTAAAGAAATGCTCAAGGATAAAAACCTTCAGAAGATGTATCCGAATATGTCTTTGCTTATAAAAGATGTTTTTAATTTTGTTTACTATGGATTATTGGACAGATAGAAAATGAGGAGATTAATCTTATTGCTGTTGTTGATGCCTTTTTTCTCGCATTTTTCTAAAGCAACTAACTTTACGTTAAGCGGACAGGCTTCAACATGGGCTTTTTTAAGTGACGAATCTCAAATAGGTATGAGATATATTCCTGAATTAGGCATATCAAACACATTATTCAAAGAGCAAAGTATAGATGCTAGCATTTCATTAAATTCTTTTACTTGGTTTCCTGTTAACTCACTTAAAGATATCAATAATAATATTGACCTGGACATTTATCGTTTATGGCTTCGGTATTCAACTGCTCAACTTGAGTTAAGGATTGGTCTTCAAAAGATAAATTTTGGGCAAGCAAAAATATTACGAACGCTGATGTGGTTTGACCGTCTTGATATACGCGACCCTTTACAGTTAACCGATGGAGTTTATGGTTTGCTCGGACGTTATTATTTTTTGAATAATGCTAATATTTGGCTTTGGGGATTATATGGGAATAATGGTCTTAAGGGATTGGAAATGTTTGAAACAGATGATGAGCAAGTGGAATTCGGAGGACGGTGTCAGGTTCCTTTGTTCAAGGGGGAGCTTGCTTTTAGTTTTAACCACAGAGATCTTGATAGAGCGGATTGGGAGAGCAAGATGAGTACGCCAATTTTCGATGGTTTAGAAAATCGCTATGCTATTGATGGAAACTGGGATATAGGAATAGGTATATGGTTTGAAATGTTAGTAAGTGAAATAATGACAAACGAGAAAGAGTTACTCTGGCAGGAACTTTTAACAATCGGTACGGATTATACTTTTGGGATAGGTCCTGGGATACATCTTTTATGTGAGCATTTTATCTATTCATTCGGAGCGGAAATAGATAAAACTAATAATACGAGCAAGTTTTCGGCTTTACTCATTGATTTTAGTATAAGTATGTTGGACAGGTTGAGTGCTATAGGGTATTACGATTGGGAAGAAGAAAAAGTATATACATATATTGGTTTGCGACGTACTTATGATAATTGGCAGATTAATCTGCTCGGTTTTTCAGGTTCGCAGAATCCTATGGACAAGAAAAACAAGAACAATACTTTTAGCGGGAAAGGGGTACAATGTATGGTCACTTACAATCACTAAAAGAAATGGAGGTATTATGGCGTTAGTAAACATAGAAAAATTAATAAAACGTTATCCTGTTGGGAATGGACAATTTACTGCATTAGACGATATTAATCTTAGTTTTGATAAAGGAGAATTTTGTGGGCTTATTGGGCCAAGTGGTTCCGGTAAAACCACACTTTTAAATATTATAGGCTCTCTTGATACACCGTCCGAAGGAAGTGCAACAGTAATTGGCAGTCGGATAGAGGATTTATCGGAAAAAGAAGCTGCAAAGCTTAGGTGTGAGCATATGGGTTTTATTTTCCAGACCTATAATCTTTTGCCGGTATATACGGTATATGAGAATGTTGAATTTCCCTTGCTCCTTATGAAGATGACCAACGAAGAAAGGAAAAAGAAGACACTGGATGCATTGGAATGGGTGGGGCTAACCGACAAGATAAACTCAAAACCTACTCAGTTGTCAGGAGGAGAGGGGCAACGTGTGTCAATTGCGCGGGCTATGGTCAAGGAACCGCAATTGGTACTTGCAGATGAGCCAACTGCTAACCTGGATGCCGAGAACTCACGCAATATACTTGATACAATGGTGCGATTGAACAAAGAATTGAACACTACCTTTATCTTTGCCACACATGATGAAAAGGTAATCCGATATTTAAGACGGAAGATACTTTTGGTAGATGGTGAGGTTGTTAAGGATGAAAATGTAAATCAAACAGAAGAAAAAAAGTAAGGGGAAAATGTTAGAATTCAAATTGGCTTATCGAAATTTGAAAGGGGTGGGCTTAAGGACATGGCTCAATGTTGCGGTTCTTTCAATTGCCTACGTTCTTATTATCTGGCACCAGGGGCTTCTCTCAGGTATGTTTACCCATTCAATTAGACATACTATAAATGACGAGATTGCGGGTGGACAGTACTGGCATAAAAATTATGACCCTTATGACCCTATTTCCCTGGATGAAAGCCACGGTGTTATCTCTACAGAGTTGCAATCGTTAATTAAAAATAAACAAGCTACTCCTATTTTAATCAGGCAGGCATCAATATATCCTGAGGGCAGGGTTCAATCGGTGCTTTTGAAGGGAATTGACTTGAGACAGACAGTACTGGAAATCCCTTCGGGTAAACTTGTTACAAAAGAAAACATCTTGCCGATTCTCATCGGGCAACGCATGGCAGAGAAGAACTCATTGAAAAAAGGGGATTATCTGACGATACGCCTTAGAGATGCCAAGGGAACATTTGATGCAGTTGAAGGTAAAGTAGTTGAGATTATGCATACAATGGTACAATCTATTGATAACAGGCAGTTATGGATTCCCATAGAACGGATGCAGAAAATAACTTGCATGGAAAACGAGGCAACTATCGTGGTAGTCGGCAAAAAAATCAGCGGGCAGAAAAACCTGCCTGATTGGAAATTCAAAAGTCAAGAATTCCTTCTCAGTGATATTACCAGTATAGTAAAATCAAAAAAGGTTGGTGGATATATCTTGTATATTATACTGATGTTCCTTGCAATGCTCGCAATCTTTGATACGCAGATTTTATCTATTTTCAGACGAAAGAAAGAAATAGGCACTTTAATAGCACTCGGAATGACACGGTTCAGGGTAGTAAGACTCTTTACTATTGAAGGAGCAATGCACGGAATTTTAGCTGCAGGGGTTGGAGCAATTTACGGAATACCTCTTCTAATCATCAGTCTCAAGAAAGGCTTGCCGATGCCCGGAGCTGTTGACGACTATGGATATGCCCTTTCAAGTAGAATGTATCCTTCATATTCTGCAGGACTTATTCTGGGTACGGTGTTAATAGTTATGGTAACCGTAACAATCGTTAGCTACTTACCCAGCAGCAGGATTTCAAAATTAAAACCAACAGAAGCTTTGAAAGGAAAAATATCATGAAGAGATTCCTAATAAAAGGTTTGCTCAGGGACCGTTCCAGAAGCATGTTCCCTATAATGATGGTAGCCACAGGTGCTTTCCTGACCGTACTCCTTTACGGATGGATGAAAGGAGCAATGGGAAATATGGTTGATACCAATGCCAAATTTGATACCGGCCATGTAAAGATTATGACCCGTGCCTATAAGGAACTCGCTGACCAAATGCCTAATGACCTGGCACTACTGGGAGTTGACGGTATTTTGAAGCAATTACGAGATAGCGAAAGTACTATGAGATGGGTACCGCGCATACGATTCGGAGGACTTCTGGATATCCCGGATGATAAAGGAGAGACACGTTCTCAGGGACCTGTGATGGGTCTTGGGCTGGACCTGAGCCCGGGATCACCGGAAAGGGATATACTTAATATTGAAAACGCCATAATAGAAGGGAAAATGCCGGAGAAAGAAAATGAGATATTGGTAAGCAAAGATTTTGCTCGAAAACTCGGGGTAAAGGTCGGCGAGACTGCAACTCTGCTCAGTTCAACTATGTATGGCAGTATGGCTATGTATAATTTCAAAGTTTCAGGGATTATATGGTTCGGTGTATCGGCTATGGACAGAGGAACCATTATTGCAAATATAAAGGGTGTTCAATCTGCGTTGGATATGACGGATGGTGCAAGCGAGATATTGGGATATTACAAGAATATGACATATATCGATAAAGAGATGAAGGGCATTGCGGAGAAATTTAATAGAGAATACTCAAGGGAAGAAAATGAGTTTTCGTCGATTATGCTGACATTGGGAGAACAGAATGGTCTCGGGGAATATGTTGAATTTGTTGAAATTTCAGGAAGTATAATGGTTTTTATTTTTGTGATTGCTATGTCGATTGTACTTTGGAATGCCGGATTGATGAACGGGCTTCGACGATACGGGGAAGTGGGACTGCGTCTTGCAATGGGTGAAGCAAAAGGAAGGATATACCGCTCATTGATATATGAGTCAATAGCTATTGGCTTGATTGGAGCTGTAATTGGAACTATTATAGGGTTGGGATTCTCGTATTTCTTGCAAACTCACCCATTGAATTTTGCAGATAAAATGCAACAATCTACCTTGCTTCTATCTGATGAAATTGGCGCTTGTGTAACCCTGACAAGTTATTATATTGGATTTTTTCCAGGGCTTCTTGCTTCGGTGCTTGGCACAATGTTTGCAGGAATCGGAATTTACCGAAGAAAAACATCACAATTATTTAAGGAGTTAGAGATATGAAAATATTAATTGCTTTATTATTTATGTATGGCAGTATGCTTTACGCTGAAACACCTTCGGGTGAAGTGATTTTAGAAAGAATTGATAAAAATTTTGACGCAAAAACCCAAATTTTAACTGCAACTATGATTGTCAAGGGACGCAGAGGAACTCGTACTGTAAAGTCAAAAACATGGGCAGAAGGTGAGGATAAGGCATTTACTGAATACCTGTCACCTGCCCGTGAAAAAGGTACCAAGATGCTAAAACTCGGAGATGAGTTATGGACCTGGACTCCTTCTGCTGACCGTACGATTAAGATAGCAGGGCATATGCTGAGGCAGTCGATGATGGGCTCTGACATTTCTTACGAAGATATTATGGAAAATCCTAAGCTAAGCGAAATATATGATTCAAAGATAATTGAGGAAGAAGAATTAGAAGGTCGCGCTTGTTATGTATTGGGATTGACTGCTACACAAGATAATATAGCCTATCATTCGCGTAAATTATGGGTTGATAAGGAACGTTATCTTCCGTTGAAAGAAGAAAGATTTGCAAAGAGTGGCAAACTCTTGAAGACTCTTGTAATAAATGAAGTTTTTAAAGTAGGTAACCGTTGGTATCCAAAAAAAATGACCTTTAAAGATGTTTTGAAAAAAGGCTCCGGAACAGAGTTTATTATTGATTCTATTAAATTTAATGTCAAAATACCGAACTATATTTTTTCTAAAGCGGCGTTGAGGAGATAGTTTTTATCTGAATTCATGGAAGAGAGTTTCTATTCTCAATAATCAGGATTGGAAAACTCTTCCAGTAGATAGTTGAAAAATCTCCTATAAAAAGTTTGACATTTTGAAAAAGGTTTATTATAATTGTTGTAATGCTAAAACCCCACAGGTTTATAAATTTTTCTCCTCTAAAGTTAGAAATCTCAAAAAAACTTGACTTTTTTTGGTAGAGTTAGTATAGTATAAAAGTATAAAAAAAGGAGATACTTATGTATTTATGGCTTATATTAACCATTGCTTTTTGGGGACAATCCAATGTGCTGACAGTAGACGTGCCGTCGTTGGAATACCGTATTACCGACAATAAACTTCTTACGAAAAACGGACAATATCTTAATACACCCGGTGTCCCAAAATTGCCATGCAGAAAGCTGACAATTGCTCTTCCACCGGGAACAGTGCTTGAATCTGTGCAATTTTATGGAACGAGAAATGAATTGGAAACACTCGAGATAGCACCTACAGAACCGATGCTTCCTTTAATAGATAAAAAAGATATAATCTCCAGAACTTGGGGAATGTGTAAAAATAGAAAGGATAAAATTTACTCTTCGGATCTGTTCTATCCTGAAACCTATGGTAAAGTTGTCTCAAGAGGAGGGCTTAGAAAATATACCTTGATTGATGTTGTCTGTTATCCTTTTGCTTACAAACCAGTGTCTAAGAGACTATACTATACCCCATTTATCAGAATTGAAGTCCACTACAGGATGATAGAACCAGAAAGTAAAAGAGCAAAAATTTGGCAACGCTTGATGGACGACGTAACCTTTGATGAGATTGCAAAAGAAGTCATATACAACTGGGAAGACGCCCAAACCTGGTACCAGACCGATAAACCAAAGCAAGCAAACGGGTATACCATAATAATACCGTCTTCACTTGAGAGTTCGGTTGACAATCTTGTTACCTGGCGGCAGAGTCTGGGTTATAATGTCAATATCGTAACAAAGGAATACATAGAGTCAAACGTAGCAGGAAATGACCTTGAGCAGAAGATAAGAAACTATTTGAGGGAAAATATGGTTGACATTGAGTACGTATTACTCGTAGGTTTTGTGACAGATATGCCTATGCGTCAAATAGTGCCGTTTAACAACGATCCTGATAGTCCTTACGATGATCCGATTTTTTCGCCGATACCATCCGACCTATATTATGCTGAATTGACTGATCCAGATAGTTTATCATGGAATAGTGATAGAGATGAGTACTATGGTGAGGTTTTTAATCAAAATTTTGAACTTTATGGAGATGACAATCCTGATTATTACGCTGATGTTCACCTGGGAAGAATACCTTTCAGTACGAAGAGCATCATTGAGGATATTTGTGAAAAGACGATAACCTTTGACAGCAATACTGATTTAGTTTACAAAACTGCTGCATTGTTAGCAGGTGGTGTGTACTATTTTGAAAATGAGAATCATGGTGGTAATCCGAGGAATGATGGAGCCGATTACATGGAACAGCTTATGAATGATTCGGTAATTGATAGATCAGTTGCTGTTTACCTCTATGATAAGACAGGCCTGAGTCCATGTTCTTACTCTTGCACTGACTCCCTTACCAGGAACAATATGATTTCCTATTGCCAGAATAAAGGTATTATGTATGAATGTCATCACGGAACACACGATAAGTATGCGAGAAGAATATGGGCATGGGACGATGGTGATAGTATTCCAGAAAGTAATGAGATACAATGCCCTACGTGTCTCCATCAAAGTGATGTCTATCAATTGGATAATGATTATCCCGCCACGACATTCCTGAGGTCTTGCTTGTGTGGTAAATCTGAAATTACAGGTCTTGGTGCTCAACTCTTACATCATGGTTCCTCTGTTGTTATTAGTAGCTCACGAGTTACTTGGATGTCTTCATTGGACCCAGGTGGTATGCCTTATCATTTTTTCGACAGACTCATGAAGGACACGACTTTGAGTAACGGCATCATCGGCAAAGCATATGATCTTGCTAGAAACGATTTCATGGATGCGACCGGTTCATGGCTTCCTGCATACCACTATAATCTCTTTGGAGATCCTGCTCTAAAACAACTTGGTAGGTACATAGGAATTGAAGAGGTACAAACAGAACCAACTTTTTCTCCTATTTCAATATATCCCAATCCATTCATCCATACAACTGCTATTCGTTATTCATTAAACGAAAACCGAAACGATTTACTATTAACGATATACGACCTCTCTGGCAGATTAATTGAAACAATTGAGAGTAACACAATTGGTAAAAATCTTAAGTCAGGCATCTATTTTCTAAAAATTGAGGGCTACAAGCCAGTGAAGCTTGTGAAGTTGAAGTAGTCTTTCCCACTACAAATTCATAAATCCTGATAAAAAAACTTACAAAAAAGGAAAAAGAATCAGACTCAAATTTCCAGATTACATTTTAGATTTTTTACAGAATTTTTCATAAATAAATTGTTGACTTCTATATTGAGAAACAATATAATGTGAAGCATTAAAAATAGGGTTGATGGTACTTAATGTTTTGTGCGAGTTATTGGTCGTATTTTATGCGTTTTTAAAAAGTATTTTACACTTAGGATTGTAGAAGGGTGTTTTTAACCTATTAATGGAGAGGTGTCCGAGCGGCTTAAGGAGCACGACTGGAAATCGTGTGTTCTCAGAAATGAGACCCGCGGGTTCAAATCCCGCCCTCTCCGTGTAATTTTTCTCGGTTTTAGATTGACCAATGAATAGTAAATGACACATAATCTTTTTTTCTTGACAAACAAAGAAGCTTACATTAAAGTTCTGAAAAATGGAGGAGTTATAGGAATCTTTTAAGGTATGTGAGTTTGAAAAAAATAATTGCTTATATGCCTTGTGAGATTTTTTTTGTTTAATTTATTAGAGGGGTAACTTGTAGAGTACCCCCTATTTTTTATAATGATAATAGAAGGAGTAAAAGTAAAAAAGTTACGAGTAATCTCGGATGAACGAGGAAGACTGATGGAAATACTGAGGTCAGATGACGAATTATTTCAGGAATTTGGACAAGTATATATGACTACTGCATATCCTGGTATAGTAAAAGGATGGCATTATCACAAAGTGCAATCTGATAATATGACTTGTATTCATGGGATGATGAAGATTGTGCTTTATGATGCGAGAAAGGATTCAAAAACTTACGGTGAAGTGCAAGAATTTTTCGCGGGGGAACATAATCCGATAATTATTCATATTCCTCCTTATGTGTATCATGGTTTTAAATGCATTAGCGAAAAAGAAGCCATTGTAGTAAATGTTCCGACTAAAGTTTACAATTACGAAAATCCTGATGAGTATAGAGTGGATCCTAATAAAAATGATATACCATATAATTGGGAAAGAAAAGACGGGTAAATTATGAATCTATTAGTAACTGGAGGAGCAGGTTTTATTGGAAGTAATTTTGTTAATATGGTGTTAAAGGAACATACAGATGTAAAGGTTACTGTTCTTGATGCTTTGACATATTGTGGAAATTTAGATAATTTTTCGCAGGATGTATGGAAGAATAAGAATTTTTCATTTTGTCACGGAAATATCCTTGATAAAGAGTTAGTTTTTAATTTGATGAAAAATCAAGATGAGGTAGTCCATTTTGCTGCTTTTACGCATATAGACCGTTCAATTGACCTTGCTGATCCATTCATTGATACGGATTTTAAAGGGACTCACGTTTTACTTGAAGCGATAAGGCAGTATCCGGTTCGTCGGTTTGTGCATATATCAACATCAGAGGTTTACGGAAGTGCTCAAAAGGTTCCAATGGATGAATCTCATCCACTTGATCCCCAATCTCCTTATGCGGCGGCTAAAACTGGTGCTGATAGACTTGTATATTCGTATTTCTTGACTTATAAACTTCCAGTAGTAATTATTCGTCCATTTAATGCTTATGGTCCCAATCAGTATCCGGAAAAACTAATCCCATTTTTCGTAACAAGTGCAATTTCCGGAAAAAATTTATTAATTTATGGAGATGGAAAAAATACAAGGGATTGGACTCATGTATTTGATAGTATTCGTGGAATATGGAAAGTGCTTCAAGCTCCGGATATAGAAGGAGAGATAATAAATTTGGGTTCAGGGGAAGAAGTAGATGTGGTTAGTATTGCGAAAGTTGTACTTAATACTTTGAAAAACGGGAATGGAGAATTGAATATGGAGTTTATTGGAGATCGTCCGGGTCATGTGAAAAGATTAATTGCAAGTCAGGATAAAGCAAAAAAACTTCTTGATTGGTCTCCTGAAATTAATTTTGAGAAAGGGCTTGAGCAAACTATCTCATGGTATATGAGTAATAACGAATGGTGGGGGAAAATAATAGATAAGCCAGAATTTAAGGATTTTGAAAAATTGTGGTATAATAAATTAAAGGAAAATATTAAGCATTAATTTGTTTGGAGGATTAAAATGATTATATTCTTATGTTTGTTGCTCATGACTCCCGTTCCTGAAGATTATAAATTGCAGATAGGGGATGAGGTAGTGATAACTGTCTCAGGAAAGATGAATTTTTCTTATTCTCAGAAAATATTACCTGAGGGTAATGTTTTTGTTCAATCAGGTTTATTTGATCTGGATGATAAGACTGTTCCACTTAGTGCAAGCGTTTTAGGAATAGTGAAAGTATTTAATTTTACAACAAAAGAAGCGACAGAGATAATAAAAAAAGAATTCAAGAAGTATTTTAAAAATATAGATATTTCCATAACACTTGTGGGGTTTGAAGATGTTGTGTATGTGGAGGGTGCAGTTGTAGCTCCTATGGCATATCCATTTTTTCCTGGCAAAACAGCAAGAGATTATATAGGATTAGCAGGTGGACCGCTTCGGTTTGGTAATCTTAAAGATATGAAAATTATAACTCCTGATAATAAAGTTATCAATAATAGTTTGGATGCTGTCCTGCCAAGAAATTCTGTGATAAAAGTGCCTCATAGTAAAATTTATGATTGGAAAGATTATATTGCAATTATGGGGGGTGTTTCATCAATCGTATACTGGGTTACTTTAACAAAAGATGTTTGGTGGTAATAATAATGCAAAATGCCAAGAAATATATATTAGATATTCAAGTATTCGAAGTGAGGAAAAAAAATGGAAAATAATTTTGGTATAAGAGATTATATTCGTGTATTGGTTAAGTGGAGGAAGCTTATTATATGGGATGTATTTATTATTACTGTAGTTGCAATTGTTGTTTCTCTTTTTCTTACAGAGGAATATACATCTCGAACTTCTCTTCTCCCTCCTCTTCCCGGGACAGAATTTTTAGGGAATGACGCATCTGCTTTAGCAGGATTTGGACTTAGAGGAGCTCTTGGAATGTCTACTCCTTCTGATTTATTTGCAAAAATTTTAGAATCAGAAAAAGTAAAAGATAAAGTTATTGAGGAATGTGACCTAAGAAAAATGTATAAAACGAAAACGATTAGGACAACTTATAATATGCTTAACGCAGCAACGGATATATCAGTAAGTCCTGAAGGTATAATTATAGTAGCAACGACTTCGAAATCTCCTATTCTTGCAAAACGTATGGCAAATTCGTATATAAAAGGTCTTGATGAGGTAAATAAAGATTTAGTTATGAGTACAGGAAAACGGAATCGTATTTTTATTGAAAGCAGATTAGAAGAAGTGAAAAAAAATCTTAAAGAAGCGGAAGAATCTCTAAAAAAATTCCAGGAAGTACATAAAACTATATCAATAAAAGATGAAATAATCCCTGCACTTACTTTGATGAGTGAATTAAGAGCTAAAATTCTTGCGAATGAAATGAGACTTGGTGTTTTAAATGAGTATGCCACAGAAGAAAACCCTGAAGTCATTATGGTGAAATCGGAACTATCTGAACTTTACAAAAAATTAAGAGAAATGGAATATAAAGAAAACAATAAACATTTTGGTATTGGATTTTCTGTTCCATTTAAAAAAATTCCAAGTATTAAATTAGAAATAGTGAGACTTACTCGTGATGTAATGATTCAAGAAGAGCTATTTAAGTTGCTTATGGAGCAATATGAGCGAGCCAAACTTCAAGAAGTTAGAGATACGCCAACGGTTAATGTTTTAGAGGAAGCAAGAATTCCTGATACCAAGAGTTATCCGAAACGTAGTATTATAGTAATTGGTGCTTTTATAATCAGTCTCATAGGAGGAGTTTTCTTTGCATTTATTTTGAACTGGGCAGAATGTCTTTCCCCTGATGAGAAAAAGAAATGGCAGGAAGTATGGAAAATACGGAGAAAAGAAAATGATTGAAGAACGTATAAAAAATAAGCAAGCGAAAATTGGAATAATAGGTCTTGGTTATGTAGGATTGCCTCTGGGGGTTTATTTTGCAAACAATGGATACGAAGCTTTGGGATTTGATATAAAGCGAGAGCGTGTAAATCTTATTAATCAAGGTAAAAGTTATATTCGTGATGCAAAGGGACTTAATAATTTGGTTAAAGCCGGGAAAATAAGTGCTACTTGGGATTATGAGCGGGTTCGGGAATGTGACGTTATTCAAATTTGTGTGCCGACACCTGTGAATATAAATAAAGAGCCGGATGTTTCTTATATAGTTGGTACTACAGAAGAAATTTCTAAAAGACTTAGAAAAGGACAACTTATTATTCTGAAAAGCACTACTTTTCCTAAAACTACAGAGGATATTGTTCTTCCAATACTTGAACGTTCAGGGCTTAAAGTTGGTCGTGATTTTTTTCTTGCTTTTTCTCCGGAGCGAATAGATCCGGGAAATGAACAATTTACGATTGATAATACTCCTACAGTTATTGGAGGAGTTACTCCTCGATGTACTAAACTTGCAGTACTCCTTTATAAAAACGCTTGTTCCAAAGTTGTTGCTGTGAGCTCTGCGAGAGTGGCTGAATTAACTAAATTACTTGAAAATACTTTCAGAAATGTAAACATAGCACTTATGAATGAGATTGCTCAGTTATGTGAGCGTATGCACATAAATATATGGGAAGCAATAGATGCGGCAAGTACAAAACCATTTGGATTTATGCCATTTTATCCAGGTCCTGGAGTAGGTGGGCATTGTATTCCAATTGATCCGTATTACCTTTCATGGAAGGCACGTGAATATGATTTTCATACTTCTTTTATTGAATTATCTGCTAAAGTTAATGAGGATATGCCTTATTATGTGGTGAATAAAGTAGTTGAGTCGTTGAGTAAGGCGGGAGTATGTCCTGGCAAAGCAAAAGTTTTGGTACTTGGGGTTGCGTTCAAAAAAGATGTTGATGATTTGAGAGATTCTCCAGCTCTTAAGATGATTGGGATTTTAGAAGGAAAAGTTGGGAAAGTTTTAT
>JAUVIV010000076.1 GCA_030592575.1 bacterium
ATTTAGGCAGACAATAAGTCTACCATTAGATTAGGCATCTAATATATTATACTTATAGCAAGTTTATTTTTGCAAGTTTTTTTAAAAATCTTTTTCTTGACACGGACAGAAAATAGTGTATTTTTTTTATAAAATGAAACGAGAAGATGCATTGTCCCTTGTTAATTCCGAGATAAAGACACAAAATCTTGTAAAACATTGCCTTGCTGTAGAATCGGGTATGAGAGAGCTCGCTTCTTATTTCAAGGAAGATGAGAATATTTGGGGGCTTGCCGGATTATTGCATGATTTGGATTACGAAGAAACAAAAGATGATTTTCAGAAACATGGCATAAGAACGGCAGAAATGTTGGAAGGTAAGATAGATGAAAAAATCTTATATGCAATCAAATCACATCCCGGTCACGTACCTCAAAAATCAAAGCTTGATATTGCTCTTTATACAGTTGATCCGCTGACAGGACTTATAATTGCTGCTTGTCTTATGCATCCTGATAAAAAACTTGAATCATTAGATAAAGATTTTATAATTCATAGGTTTAAGGAAAAGAGATTTGCTGCAGGAGCAAATCGTGAACAAATAGAAAGTTGCGAAAGACTTGGACTTTCAATTGAAGATTTTATTGATTTAGTTCTTAAAGGGATGCAAAAAATCCACAAAGAACTTGGATTATAATTAAAAAACAATTATGGAAACAGGACTTATACAAAATATAAAAGAAGCCGAAAAAAAGGCATCTGAACTAATACAACAAGCACAAGCAGAGAAAAATAAAATGTTAAGCGAAGTTCGTTCTGAGCAAGAGCAAAAGATAGAAGAAGCGATAAAAGAACGTGAATTTCTTATGGAAAAGGTGACTAAAGATGCGGGAGAAAAAGTGCTTGAGGAAATAGAAGCTCTTAAGAAACAAGCTCAACAAGATAAAGAAGCATTAAATGTGCAGGCAAATGAAAAAAACAAAGAAGCAGTAGCGATTGTTCTTAGGCAAGGAATATAGTTCAGAAGAAGAATTTTAAGTAGTATGGTTATGAATAGCAATTCAGTGTTCATAATTATTGCTTTATAATTTATTATGGGTATATCAAGAATGCAAAAAGTGGTAATTGCTGTGCATCAGGACGAGAAAGATAAGCTACTTGAAGAGCTACAAGATAATGCAATTTTGCATATAAAAGATGTAAGGGAAAGTAAATTAACCAAAGATTATCTTGAGCTCTTACCGCAAGAAGAAATAACAGATAGAGAAATTGAGAATACCATCACTTTACTTGGAAGAGCCGTAGATTACTTGAAAAAATTTGAAAATGGAGCAGGATTTATGGATGCTTTTTTGCCACAAAAAACAGTAGTCTCTAAACATATTTACAATGAAGTTATCTCTTATAAAGAGTCATTATTGGATATTGCTGAGAAAGTAAAAAAGCTTGAAGAAGAGGTAACAGAAATAAATAGAGAATATGGAACAATCGATTTGCAAAAAGAAGATTTGCTTCCTTGGCAAGAATGGAATACAAAACTTGAAGATATTAATTCTCTGAAATCGGCAATTTCGGTTGCGGGAATACTAAATAGCCCCACAATAGATTGGCAAGAAAAAGCTGAAAAATTAAGATTAGATATTGAAATTGTTAACGAAGGTGTAAAAAAGACATACATTCTGGTTTCTTACCTCAAAGAAGACGAGAAGGACATTAAGAAATTCTTGATAGAAATAGGTTTTGAAGCTGTAAATTTTGGAGATTTTAAAGGAACTCCAAGAGAAATTATCCAAGAACTTACAAAAAAGTTAACCGATTTTAATAAACGAACAGAAAAAATTACTCAAGAAAGTAAAATTTTTGCGGAAAAACTCAATAAACTACACATCCTTTATGATTACTATTCAAATTTACTTTCCAAAAAAAGAGTAGAAAATTTTGTATTAAGTACAGATACTACAATATGTATCGAAGGATGGATCAAAGCAAAAAATTACAAAAATTTGGAAAGATTAGTAAAGCAATTTGAAGCTGCAAGTCTATCAAAAAGTACTCCAGAACCTGGGGAAGAACCACCGATAGAGTTAGAGAACCGAAAAGGGTTGCATATTTTTGAATCAATAACGGAGATGTATGCTTCGCCTCATTCAAAAGAATTAGATCCTTCTCCATTTTTGGCTCCATTTTTTGTTCTTTTTTTCGCTTTGTGTCTTACGGATGCGCTTTATGGGCTTATCTTTGCAATAATGTGTTTTTTTCTTGCTCGTAAAATTAAAGGTGATAAAAAATTACTATGGGTATTATTTGCAGGTGGGATAGCAACAATATTTGCAGGAGCTGCAACGGGTGGTTGGTGTGGTGATATGGCAGAAAGATTTAATTTAGGAGTATTTTCCACATTTACAAATAAAGTTTTAGTATTTAATCCGATGAAAGAGCCACTTACTTTCTTTGTTTTATCACTGATACTTGGATTTTTTCAAATATCTTTTGGGTATTTTCTTGGATTTATAAAAGCAGTACGGCAAGGAAAAATACTTGAAGGTATATCAAATAGTTTGTCCTGGAATTTTTTCTGGATATCAATTCTTGCGTTAGGATTTGCATCTAAAGTATCTATATTACAAACTTTTAAGCTTGCGAGTATTACTACATTAGTAATATCATCAGGCTTTATACTTTTGGGTTCAGGTGGACCATCAAGAAATTGGCTTTTTAGAATCCTTAAGGGAGGATTTAATTTTTATCAAGGATTTATGGGAACTATATCGGATGTTATTTCTTATTCAAGGCTTATGGCACTTGGGCTCGTAACGGCAGGTATTGCAATGACTATAAATATATTCGTTGAACTTGCATTTAAAATTCCTGTAGTTGGAATGGTAATAGGAATACTTATATTTATTGGAGGTCATTTGTTCTCGGTAGGAATAAATGTCTTGGGTGCTTATGTTCATACTTTAAGGCTTCAGTATGCAGAATTCTTTACTAAGTTTTTTGAAGGCGGTGGAGAAAAATTTACCCCCTTTAGAAAAGAATCAAAATATATATTGGTAAAACATTAATATATAAAAGGAGGAACTTATGGAAATAGGACTTGCTTTCGGAATCGCAGGTGCAGCAGTAGCTACTTTTCTTGCGGGAAGTGGTTCGGCAATTGGAATAGGAATCACAGGAAGAACTGCCGCCGGTTTATTAACAGAGGAACCAGAGAAGTTTGGCAACATATTTCTTCTTGTCTTCCTTCCTGGAACACAAGGCTTCTATGGATTTATTGTTGGCTTGCTGGTTATTCTAAAACTTGGCTTGCTCGGAGACACAAGAGTAATGCCTACTATGGAACAAGGATTACAATTGTTTTTTGCTTGTTTGCCGATAGGTATTGCAGGATTAGTGTCAGCAATTCATCAGGGAAAAGTGTGTGCCGGTGGAATTGAAATGGCATCAAAACAACCTGGTTCTATAATGAAAATACTTATATATGGTGTGATGGTAGAAACTTATGCAGTTCTTGGGTTTCTAATCTCCCTTTTGATTGTTATGCTTGGAGTTAAATTAGGGTAATATGGAAAAAATATCGAAGAAAATTTTTGACGATGCACAAAATGAACGGGATAAAATAATAGAATCTACGAAACAAGAAATAGCTCAAATAAGAAACCACACTTTCGAAAAACTCGATAAATTAGGCAAAGAAACCGAGTCGCTTGTAAAGGAAGCTCTTTTGCGAGAACAACGGCGACTCGTGGGAATGGTAAAATTAGGCATAAGAAATGAACTTCTACAAGCGAAAAGAACAATTATAAATCGTATTTTCGATGAGGTTCTGAATATTCTTGTATCGAAAGAGCGTGATGAGTATTTGGCTATAGTAAAAAACTTGCTTAAAGAAACGGATACTAAAGATGGAGAAATTGTGCTTGGAACCGAAGAAAATAAGATAGACAAAAAGTTCATAGAAGATACGAATAAAGAATTGGGTACTAATTTTACGATATCTAATGAGAGAGAGCAAATAGAGGGAGGATTTATCTTACAATGTGGAAAAACAGAGATTGATAATTCATTCAGAGCTATTTTAAATGACAAACGAGGAAGAATTGAATTGGAATTAGCTAAGTTCTTGTTTTAAGTTATAATTCGTTGGATTGAGAGTGTTTTTCCGGCAGCTTCGTCTATATCTAATATTACTCCGTTCAGGTGTTCATTTCCTCGTGCGGAGTCAAATCTTTGAGGAGTTCCTGAAGTAAAATATTCAATAGATTTACGAGCTTTTACTCCTATTACAGAATCAAAACCTCCTGTCATTCCGGCATCTGTAATATAAGCTGTTCCTTGAGGTAGTATTTGTTCATCTGCTGATTGAACATGAGTATGTGAACCAAGAACTGCTGATACTTTCCCATCAAGCCAAAATCCCATTGCTTTTTTCTCAGCAGGACTTTCTGCATGAAAGTCTACTATTATTATGGAAGTGTCCAGTTTCTTAATTTCATTAATTGCTGTTCTAAAAGGACATTCTACTTGTGCCATAAAGCTTCTTCCGAGAAGGTTTATAACACCTATTTGTATATTTGAATCGCTTATACTGAATGTTTGAGAACCTTTCCCGTGAACTGGCTCAGGATAATTAGCAGGTCTAATAAGATTGGTAAGAGTATCTATATCCGCTATTATTTCTTTTTTGTCCCAGATGTGATTGCCGGAAGTAATACAATCTACTCCATATCTTTCAAGTTTACGTAATATGGGAAGAGTGATTCCAAATCCCCCGGCGGAATTTTCTCCATTAGCAATTACGAAATCAATAGATTCTTTGTTCCTAATTGTTGCTATAGCAGAACTTGCGATTTTTCTGCCGGGTTTACCGTAAATATCTCCTACAAATAGTATTTTCATAAGAGATTATAATTTGATTCTAATTTCTTTAATACCTCAGTCAAAATTATTACTTAGCAGTAGAAATAGCTCTTCTTTCTCTAAGTACTGCTACTTTTATCTCTCCGGGATATTTCATTTCTTCCTCTATTTTATGAGATATATCTGTTGCAAGTTGTGATATATCCTCATCCGATACTTTATCTGGTTCTACTATAACTCGTATTTCTCTACCTGCTTGTATTGCGTATGCTTTATCTACTCCATTAAAGTCTGAAACAATTGATTCAAGTTTTTCTATTCTTTCAATATAAGCTTCAAACGAGTCTCTTCTTGCTCCGGGACGAGCTCCTGATATGGAATCTGCTGCTTCTACAAGAATTGCAATAGGAGTTGTTGGCTCAATATCTTTATGATGAGCCTCTATGGCATTAATTACCGTATCACATTCACCATATCTTCTTGCGAATTCACTACCTAATTTCTGATGAGTTCCTTCGTACTCTTGAGATACTGCTTTTCCAATGTCATGTAATAGTCCTGCTCGTTTCGCCAAATCTTTTTGAAGCCCAAGTTCTTCTGCCATAAGAAATGAAAGATTAGATACTTCTTTTGAGTGTGCCAAAACATTTTGTCCGTAAGAAGTTCTGAATTTTAATCGTCCTAATAGTTTTGTAAGTTCTGGATGCAGTCCTGACACTTTAAGCTCTATGACTACGTCCTCTCCCGTTTTCTGTATAATTCCGGAAAATTCGTTATTTGCCTGTTCTACAATCTCTTCTATTCTTGTGGGATGGATTCTGCCATCTACTATAAGTCGTTCTAGTGAAATTTTTGCGATTTCTCGTCGCATAGGATCAAGAGATGAAATATAAGCACTTTCAGGTGTATCATCAATTACGAGATCTACACCTGTGAGGGTTTCAAATGCCCGAATATTTCTACCTTCTCTTCCTATTATGCGACCTTTCATCTCGTCTGATGGAAGAGAAACTGTACAAATTGTAGATTCAAGAACGTGTTCCGTAGCACATCTTTCTATAGAAGTTGAGATAATTTTCATGGCATTTCTTTTCGCTTCAGCACGAGCACGTTCCATTTCTTCTCTTATAAAGCCCCGAGCGTTCTCTTTTATTTCTGTTTCAAGGTTCTGTCTTAATTGTCGTTTTGCTTCGTCTTGAGTCATACCAGCTATTTTTTCAAGTTTACGATTTTCCTCTATAATCATACTATCCAATTTTTCTTCCTTTGTTGCCATTTGTTTTTCTGTTTCCAGAAGTTGCACATCTTTCTTACTCAATTCAGCATCTTTACGAGATATAAGATCTGCTTTTCTATCTAAATTTTTAGCTCGTTCGTCAAGATGATTTTCTTTGTTTTCAACTTCTCGTTTTCTATTACGAATTTCTTGCTCAAAATCACTTCTTTTTTTACTCCATTCTGCTCTTAATTCTAATTCTACTGTTGACTTGTGTTGTTCTGCCTTCTTTTTTGCTTCTTCTACAATTTTATTAGCAGTTTCTTCTGTTTTTTTGATATGGGAAGTACGAAGCCATTTCTGGATTACAAAACCAATTGCGAAGAAAGCTATGGCAGTTACAATATATCCAATAATATGCATGTAAATCACCGCCTTTCATCAATCAATGAGAAAAGGATAATACGGGAAAAGTTTTAAAGATTCTATTTTTTCCGCTTTTCATTTTCTCACAATGATATTTTATAAAAAAAGTTCCCCATAAATGCCGTGTGAGAATGCCTCTTTGAACCCTAAAAAAAGGTGGGTACCGTCCATTTACTCGGGACAGCTCCCTTTTAAAAGTTGCTGGCTCAAGAATTGCAATCCATCACAAACACAACAGGGAACCTAAAGTTAATTATCAAAAAGCTCTTTCTCTAAAATGCTAACAGCTCGTTCTGTTACTTCTCGTTCTTGAAAAAGTTCGTCTGCAATATTCAAAGTAACAAGTATTGCCATATCAAAGGGAGGTTTTGACGCTCCTTTTAAATCATCAAATTTAGAATTCACGTATGACGCAATTTTATTTGCATACTCCGGAGAAACATCACTTTCTATTGTGATTTTTTTACCATATATATGTAATTCTTTACTCATTGTTTTTCTCCAGTAGCACAGTCACCTTGACTGCACGAAAGCTTGTTAAGTAATTCTCTTACTTTAATACTGAGCTTCTCTTGTCGAGACAAAAGCTCGCTGTTTTGCATTTTTATTACTGTATTCTCTTTTTTAAAAAGCTTTATCCTCTCTACTATTTCTCTTGCTCGAGATTCCAAAACGAGAAATCCTTTTTCCTCGGTTCCCAATTAAGATGCCTCCTCTAAATTTATAGCATTTACGTTTTCTTTAATCTCACTTTTTGCTCCTTTGAGTCCATAATCCCAAAGGATTATCTCTTTATCTTTACTTTTATATTTTACTATACCAAATATTGGTACTTTATTGGCTAACCAAACATCCTCCTCTTCTTGTTTTACGTGGAACGCTTTAAACTTCCCACTTGGTAAAACAACTATCTCCTTTTTCCCAGATTCTTCTACAGTTATATTCGGAAATCCACTTTTGATAGAAAACTTATCAACTTGAATTTCAAAAGGAGTTTCGTTTACTTTCTTCACTATAAGCCTGATTGCTTCGTCCAATTGAGCTTCTTCTACAAGAACTTTTGCTGTAAGTTCTGGCTCCACAGTTTCAACCCAGAAAAAAACAGAATCTTTACCAACGATTGACACGCGAATTGGCTTATCGTTTATTTTATAAGAAACCCATTGACCAACTTTCCATTTTAGTAGATTATACTCTCCTCTCTTGCTACATCCTATAACAAAGAAGAAAAACAATAATATAATCCAACTTTTTCGCATTTTAAATAATTTTACTCTTTATGAGTTAATCAAATTTTTTTTCATTATAAACCTCTGTGTGCATACTATGCCTAATTTATTAAACATAATGACACCACACAAAATGCTCATAATCTTCCTCTAATATATCTCAAATATTTTAGGAAGTCAAGTAATTTAATTTTTTTGAAAGGAAAATATTGAGAATAGCTTTTTGATTAATAGCAAAGGTATTTATCTTCTATGAAGTTGATTGCTAATGGGATTTTAAGATAGATGATACCTATTTATAAACGAGCACTATTAACTAATCATAGCAGAAAGAATAAAGTAGATACAATACCTTTATCTTTCACGCAACATATTGTACATAGTAAAAAAAACTTGCTATTTTTACAATCTTTTAAAGGACTTTTTTAACTTCTTCTGTGAGTTCAGAAAAAGCAACTGTATTTTCGCGTGCAAGTAATGCTAATTCCTTGCGATTAATTTTTATATCCAGTTTTCCAAGCCCATAGAGAAATCTGCTATAAGAAAGTCCTTGATTTCTGCAGCCTGCATTTATTTGAATAATAAAAAGTTGTCGCATGTTTCTTTTCTTTACTCTTCTATCTCGATATGCAAACGCAAGAGATCTCATTACTTGCGTTCTTGCTGCTCGATATAGAATTCCTCTCTTACCGCGATATCCTTTAGCAAGTTTTAACCATCTTTTCCTACGTTGTCTTGCTCTATTTTTTACTCTTGCCATAACTCTATTAACTGTTTTTAGCAGTCTTTTTAACCTATTACTTAGGCAACTTATTTGTTTAAAAACTCAACGATCAATATTCTTCTCAAATTCTTAATAGGGAATAAGTCGTTCTATTCTTTTTATATCCCCTTTACTTACTGTTCCTAATTTGCTTAATTGTCTTTTTCGTTTCCTTGTTTTTCCAGTAAGCAAGTGCGAATGAGCTGCATGCTCTCTCTTGAAAGAATTTGCTCGTTTTTTAAAACGTTTTTGTGCCGCTTTTTTTGTTTTTAACTTAGGCATTGTGTTTTGGTGCAATTATAATACTTCCTGTTTTACCATCAATTCTCGGTGCTTGTTCTATAATCCCAGATAAAGCTTGGGCAAAATTCAAAAGAGTTTCTTTTCCACGAGTAGCGTAAATTATTTCTCTTCCTCTAAATCTAAGTTTTACTTTCACTTTATTTCCGCTACTTAAAAATTTTTCTGCTTGCTTCAATTTTACAAGCATATCTGATTCTTGAGTATTCATACCTAATTTTATTTCTTTTGTTTGAGTTGTTTTATGTTTGTTCTTTTCGCTTTTATGTTTTTCATATTTGTACTTCCCATAATCCATTATTTTGCATATCGGTGGCCTTGCTGTCGGCACTATCTCGACAAGATCAAGCCCCTTGTCGAATGCCTTTCTCAGAGCTTCTTCTCTTGGAAGAACCCCTACTTGTGAACCGTCAGAATCAATTACTCTTAACTTAAAAAATCTAATTCTTTCATTTACTCTTGTTCTTGGTTTATATTCTCTTCTTCCTCTTGGTTTCAAGCTTTTCCTCCAAAGGCTTTGTAAGTTATTTCCGAGTATATTATGTTATTTAGCAATTGCAAGTTTATTTTTACCATTTGTTCTCTCATTTATGTTTTTATTTAATAAATTTATAAAATCTTTGATGCTATAATTCCCTATATTACCTTCTCCTCTTGCTCTTACGCTTACAGTTTGGGCATTCTCTTCTCGTTCTCCAATTATTAAAATATAAGGAGTTTTGCTTGACTCTCGTATTTTTGCTCCTATTTGTTCATCTCCAAGCGATAAATTAACCCTGAATTCTTTAAGTTCTTCTGCTACCTTCTTTGCATAGTCTGTTGATTTTTGCGTTACGCTTGCTACTACTACTTGAACAGGTGATAACCATACAGGAAAAGCACCTTTATAATGTTCTGTAAGTGTCCCGAAAAATCTCTCCATTGAGCCAAGCACGGTTCTATGAATCATTATTACTTTATGAGATTTGTTGTCCTTACCAACATATTCCACGTTAAATCTTCCGGGTAGATTGAAATCAAACTGAATTGTCGGACCCTGCCACGCTCTTCCGAGAGCATCCAAAAGGTCTATATCTATTTTGGGTCCATAAAATACTGCTTCTCCTTCTGTTTTCTTATATTTTAATTTTTTGTTTGAAAGAGCTTTTTCTAATACTCCTTCTGCATGTTCCCAGTCTTTATCTGACCCTGCGTATTTAGCTTTGTCTTTGGGGTCTCTAACAGATAGATTTATATTGTAATTGCTGAATCCAAATGACTCAAGCATATATTGTGATAATTCCAATACTTCTGTAACTTCTTGCAATGTTTGTTCTTCTTGGCAAAAAATATGTGCATCGTCTTGTGTAAATCCCCTGACTCTTGTAAGCCCATGTAAAACTCCGGATTTTTCGTATCTGTAAACTGTTCCAAGTTCGGCATATTTTACCGGAAGTTCGCGATAGCTGCGAATTCTTGATTTGTAAATCAATATATGATAAATACAGTTCATAGGTTTTAAAACGTAATCCTCATCACCAAACTTTAAGGTAGTCATATGTTCGTAGTAGTCGAAATGTCCTGAAGTTCGCCATAAACCTGCTTTAGCAATATGTGGGGTGCTAACAAGCTGATACCCACGATTTGTATGTTCTTTTTTCCAGAAATTTTCTATTACATCTCTGACGATTGCTCCGTTTGGATGCCAGGCAATAAGTCCGGAGCCTGCTTCTTCAAAAATACTGAATAATTCAAGTTTTTTACCAAGTTTACGATGGTCTCTTTCTTTTGCCTCTTCTAACTTCTTTAAAAAGTCTTCAAGTTCTACATTAGTGGGGAAACTTACTCCATATATTCTCTGCAGCATTGGATTTTTTTCGTTACCTCTCCAGTATGCTCCGGCTATTTTGAGCAATTTGAACGCCTTGATTTTGCCGGTACTTGGAATATGTGGTCCTTTGCACAAATCAGCAAAGCTTCCATTTTCGTAAATAGATATGTCCTCATCTAAATCTTTAATAAGTTCAAGTTTGTATTTCTCTTTTAGATTTTTGAAAAATGTTATTGCTTCTTTTTTTTCTACTATGCGACTCAGGAATTTCTCGTTAGTTTTTATTATTTTCTTCATTTGTTTTTCTATTTTTACGAGATCCTCCGGGGCAAATCGATGAGAAGTATCAAAATCATAGTAAAATCCATTGCTAATAGCGGGACCTATTCCAAATTTAGTATCAGGCCAAAGTTCTTTAACTGCTTGAGCCATTATATGGGATGTGGAATGCCAATAAATTGTTTTCCCTCTCTCGTCATCAAAATTGAGAGGCTCAACTTTTGCAGATTTTTCAAAAACGTAAGACAAATCTCTTGGTTCTCCATCAACAAGTCCAGCAATAGCTTTCTTGTCAGTAATTACATCTCTCACTCTTACTTTATCAAGATTTTTTTTCATTTTATTTATTCTTTTTTTATAGCTCTGTTTTCTCCAGAAGTATCTTCTATTATTCTTGGGAAATTCTGTAGCAATAATATATCCAGAAACGATGACTTATCTGCCTTTTCATTCCACTTTTTCATTATATCTGGATTTTTCTTCTTTTCCATCCACCACATAAGAAAAAAGAAGCCAATTCCTATCCACATTAGATAATGCCATTCTTTTTGAGGATTAACCAGTTTCTGTATACAAGTAAGAAAACATACCAATGAAAGAATTATGTCTCCTAATGGAAAGTAAATCGTCCCTGTTCTTTTTCGCCATATTATTCCACCTGTTAATATATATACTCCCAGTATTCCCCGAATGATAAAACTTTCATAACGTCCAGGTAATACCTCTCGCAAAAGGATAAGTACTAATGCCAAAAAAGCCCCGAACAAGAAAGACGATACTTTTCCTTTTGACATCAAACTTTTCATTGTTATTTTCTGTAATTTATCTTTGCATTTTTAAATATGGGCACTAGAGGATTTGAACCTCTGACCTCTTGCATGTCAAGCAAGCGCGCTAACCAACTGCGCCAAGCGCCCACTAAACTACAATAATCTGTACAAAATGAACATTTCTTTGCTTCTTAAGCGGGCGATGGGGCTCGAACCCACGACGTCCAGCTTGGGAAGCTGACATTCTACCACTGAATTACACCCGCACATTCATTATTTATACAAAAACTCTATTTATTGTCAAGCTTTAAATAAATAAGTGTATCTTGTTTTTGGATAAAGTCTCTGAATGGATTACAAAATAATACTTTACATTTGTCTAAGCTCATATAAAACTTTGATTTCTCAGGTCGGATTATTGGTGTTTGTACAACCTCTATACTGCCTGTATTGAAAACAAACAGGCAGTATAGATATTACGAATATTCTCTTTTCTTTTATTACTCACTATAAAGTCCCCATCCTTTGAGTTCAATTCTAGTAGCAGGAACTCCTCCTCCACATTTACTTTGAATCTCTAAGGTCTGCCAGCCTGCAACAGAAGCATCTATTGTTATCTCATCTGACCAAACATCATCTGATTGTCCACTATGAGTAGATTCAGAGCTAAGAGTAGTTCCAATTTTAAATCGTACAACTGTGTTATTG
>JAUVIV010000002.1 GCA_030592575.1 bacterium
GATGAGGTTCAATAAACCGGTTATTCTTTTTGATGTACTCAAGGAAAACCAGAGCTATGATTATGGACTTCGATATATAGAAACTCTTAATAATGATTACTTAATACCACCAAGATACTATGAGTATAAAAGAGAACTGAAAGGATTATTTCTTTACCCTATTAGGAAAACTGGAATATTAGGTGGTGGATACACAGACCATGTAAGCTCTTATGCAACTTGGCGTTGGGATTATTACTATCATTTTAATGATGAAGGAGAGTATGAAAAAGGACTTTTTAGAGAAGTGTCTTACAATCAATGTCTCCATCGCGAAGTTCTTCTATGTGGAGCAATTAAAGTAAGCTCAATAAACATTGGAGTTATGTCACGCTTCTATATAAACTCAATACACATAAGAAATAATATGTCTAAGTGTGAGGATATTAAGCATGATGAGATTTTATACTCTTCTTCAGATACTTTTACTGTTTCTTTTTATAGGTATATATTTGGACTTACGATTGATACAATTCAAAATACTTACCTTACTACAATTGTGGAGATTTCTCCTCACATAGGACAACATTACCATACTCCTGCTTTCATTGCTTTTAAACTTGACATTCGGAGAAAAGTTTTTAGATGGTTAGATTTTGGTACAAAGATAGAATATCATTGGACATACAAGTGGGGAGACCATGAATTAAGTATTCCTTTAGGCATTGCTATTTATCCTGACACTCAAACAATAATTGGAGTAGATTTTCACAACATCTACAATATGCCTGAAAGCCCAATACAGTTGCCAAAGATAATAGTTGGAGGAGAAAGACTTATAGGGAAATTGGCACTTCGTTGTGGTTTAGAAATTTGTCACGGAGTAACTATTTGGAAGGATTATTCTTTTGACCCGACAGTTGGAATTGGATATTATCTAACAGACAGACTTCATTTTGATTTGGCGGTAGAACCTATAGACTGGTATCCTTGTAGATTGGCAATGCAATATAAGTTTTAATAAGTTATTAGCTGACAATTTTTTGTGAATTGTCAGTTATAATTTGGAGGGTAAAAAATGTTTGCAAAAAGAGTAGAGCATCTTAGACCTACTGCAGCGTTTGAGTTTCTTGCCAATGCAAAAAAACTTGAGGCACAAGGTAAGTCAATAATTCACCTTGAGATAGGAGAGCCGGATTTTGATACTCCGGAGAATGTTACAGAATCAGCGATAAAAGCTCTTAAAGATGGATATACAAAATATGCAATCGGACAAGGTATTCCGGAGTTCAGAGAAGCAATAGCTGATTATATAAAAAAAACAAGAGGTATAAATGTAGGAATAGATGAGGTCGTAGTTGGTGCAGGTGGCAGTGCAATAGTATTCTTCACTCTATTAGCTGTGATAAACCCGGGCGATGAAGTCCTTTATCCTGACCCTTGTTGGTTCGTATATGAACCGACTACTATACTCGCAAATGGCATTCCAAAACCATATCACTTACCTGAAGAAAAAGGATTTTCCATAGATATTGACGAAATAAGAAGTAAAATTTCCGAACGGACAAAACTCATAATTATCAACTCTCCACAAAATCCTACAGGAGGAATACTATCAGATAAAGATTTGGCTGATTTAGCTGAACTCTTAAAAGACAAAAACATCTGGATTATGTCAGATGAAGTTTATTCGCGGATTCTTTTTGGAGAGGAATTTAAAAGCATTACGAAATACCCTACTATAAAAGAGAAAACTATAATAATAGAATCGCTTTCAAAAACTTATGCAATGCCCGGTTTGAGATTGGGCTACGGAGTTATGGAACCAAAACTTGCATATAAAGTGGCTTCACTCTCGGTTCAATGTAATTCTTGCACTCCCCCATTTCTTCAGATTGCAGGAATTGAAGCATTAACCGGCAAGCAAGATATTATTGAAGAAAGATGTGATATATATCAGAAGAGACGAGATATTATGGTTGATGGCTTAAATTCAATTCACGGAATAAAATGTGTGAAGCCAAAGGGAGCAATTTATGCTTTTCCTAATATAAAAGAACTCGGAATTCCATCAAGGGATTTAGCGTTAAAACTTTTAGATGAAGTGGGAGTATGTTGTTTACCCGGTACAGCTTTTGGCGGACTTGCCGAGGGGTATATCAGATTTACTTATGCCAATTCCGAAGCCAATATCCGCGAAGCTCTCAAAAGAATTAGAAAAGTGGTAGAGAGTTTATAAAGAGAAAAGAATGAAACGATTTGGAGCTATATTATTTTTTGTAGCAGGGAGTATTATTTTTTGTAATTCAGTATCTGGAAGTTATGGAGGAATGATATTAACTAACAAAGAACCCAAAATATTATTAGAATATAGATATCATAAAAGAGATTTAGAACTAAAATCTATAAAAAACTTGAATTTGGTTCGTCATTACACAACTGACTGGGGGTGTGGATTTTTAGTTGCTGAATATAGCATATTTAAAAATCTTTGCTTATCTTTTGAATTCGGAAGATACATCTTCAGTGGAAGAAGTAAGAGAAAAATCGATTGCTATCATTTTGGGTTAGCCCTGAAATCAAATACCTATACTTATAAAGACAGACTTCGGTTTGGATTATGGAGTAATACTTATAATACAATGTTTTTTGATAGATCTGATGGTTATCATAAAACAATAGAAGAGTATACCACAGGATTACAAGTTGGTTATCTCACAAGATTTAAGAATCAGACTCTTTTATTTTACTGTGGTCCCCTGTTTTCTCATTGTGTAAGTTATTACTATCCAGAGGGAACATCCACCATATACGCTAAATACGATACTCCACACAAATTTGGTATCTTTTGTGGGGTAGATATGAAACTGTTAAACCACATTAGTTTAAATCTGGAAGGAGAATTTATCAAATATCCATATGGTTCCGTTGCTATCGGATATATTTTTTAGCTTATTCGTGACCGGGTAAATAAGAGCCTCTGCTCTTATCAGGTTGAAGCAAAAGATTCAATCTACCAAATGATTATAATACAATGATTCTAACTATAATACTTTTTATCTTAGGCGTATGGATGCTTGTTAAAGGAGCAAGTTGGCTAATAGATGGAGCATCAAGAGTTGCAGAAATATTTAAAATCTCTCCTCTTGTTATTGGGCTTTCAGTTGTAGCTATCGGAACATCACTTCCCGAATTCGGAGTTTCATTAACAGCAATACTCAGAGGAAGTGGAGATATTTCAGTTGGTAATATCATTGGAAGTAACATTTGCAATATTGGATTAGCACTTGCTATAGCTGCTATTATTTCAGTAGTTCTCGTATCAAAATCTGCCCTAAAAAGAGACTTCCCCGTTATGCTGGGAGTAACGGTTATGTTATTGGTTTTCATAGCTGATCGCCGATTAGAACGATGGGAAGGTGTTTTACTTTTTATAAGTTTTATATGCTATTTTGTTTATCTATTCAAACGGAAAGAAGTCTTCACTCATGAAGGAAAAAACTATCCGAGTTGGATTAAAAAATATCCCTGGTTATCTATACTTTTCGGGATGATTGGAATAGCAATCGGGTCAAAACTTATGGTTGATTCAGGCGTTCAGATAGCAAGATTTATCGGAGTATCAGAAGCAATCATCGGGCTTTCAATCCTTGCTATCGGAACTTCTTTGCCGGAACTTGTTACATCAGTCGTAGCTATGTTACATAAAGAATCAGAGATGTCACTCGGCAATATATTGGGAAGTAATATTTTAAACATTACTATGGTTTTAGGATGTGTATCAATAATCCGACCGATAGATGTGAGCGCAAGACTTTTCAGAATAGACGGCTGGATAATGTTAGGATATGCAATAGTTCTGTTTCCATTACTTCGCACCCAATATAAATTATCCAAAAAAGAAGGCAGATTCCTACTTACCACCTACGTTATTTACCTTGTATATTTATATCTTAAGTAATTCATCTTACAAACCTCTCCCCTATTTGTTAAATATTAGTTTAGTTCAACAGAAGTAACTTCTATAATAATTGAACTTACCTAATATCTTTCGTATTAATATCTCTTTATTCTGTGGTCAATTTTTCTTGACATAAAGCTTGACATAAAATATAAGTGCAAGTATTTTATAAAAAAGAAAAAGGAGGTGAAAGATGAAGAAAAATTATATTTTTCTTTCATTGTTTATAGTAGGTTTATTTGTTTCAGGATGTGGTTCTTTAAGTACTTTTCAAAATGCCGAAGTTACACCTACAGGAAAAGCAGTAATTGGTGGTGGAGTTAATGGAATAGTTAATACAATAGGTGGTATATCAGATGAAGGCGAAAGTTCAATGCTTTTTCCTGTTCCTGAAATATATGGAAGATATGGATTGGCAAAAGATTGGGATGCCGGGATAAAATATACACTACCTCTTACTATAAGTGGAGATATAAAATACCAACTCATAGATGGACCAGTTGCAGTTGCATTTAATCCAGGATGTAGTATGTTCATCATAGGAGGATATGGTATTATCCTCAAGTTTTAGTAAGTACCAAAATGCTGTATTTTGGGCTTAAGGGAGCATATATGACACTTATGGGAGATATAGGAAATGAAACTATAATTTTCAACCCCGGTTTTTTTGTAGGAGGATGTGTTGGTTTGAAACTAACTCTTGGCAGACTTTCAATTATGCCTGAATTTAATCTTCTCACTGGAATTAGCGGATATGCAAAAGATCTAGAATGCAGTTTATCTCAAGGAGGTATAGGATTCGCTGTAGAATTTTAAAAATGAAGATGCTTATCATAAACTATAATATTTAAAGAAACAAGAGTGTAGGGAACGGGCATTACTGTTGTTCCCTATTAATTTGAAAATGCTAATCCTTTTATCCCTTTTAATTTGCTGTAAACCTATTGATTCCGCAAGAGAAGAGCAGTCATTTTTCTCTTTGCTTGGTACTAAATTTATTCGTATATATCAAGTTGTTTTTTCTTCTCGTCAGGGAGATGTTTGCAATTTTACGCCCAGTTGTTCTAATTATGCATACGAGGCAATCAGAAAACATGGGCCATTGGGAGTTCTTATGACTTTTGACAGGTTAGAACGATGTAACTATTTTGCATGGCAATATAAAGACAAGTATTACAAAGTAAAATGGGTTCCTGAGTGTGGATACAAACTCTACGATCCGATAGATTCAGGCAAAAAGAAAATAGTCACAGGAAAATACGAAAAATCAATTTTAAATTAGCATTACGAAATCACCAATTCATATTGTTTTTAGTAATTATATGACATTAGTTTTTAAATCTTGACAAGACTTATTTTTTATACTAAATTAACGAAAAGATGAAAAATGTTTTATTTTCCCTATTCTTTTTCTTGCCCTTAGTAGCTCAAAGTGCTTTTGAATCAATAGATTGCGAAAAAGAAAGTATTTTTGAGAATCCTGCTAAGTTGTCAACCCCTGGCATTCAAACCTTATGGGTAAAACCTTTCGGCATTCTTTCTTATGCAAGGGTTAATTATTCAATAAAAAATATTGGAATTGGTATTTCAAGTTTTGGCAATGAACTTTATCGGGAAAATGAATTTCTCTTGGGATATGGCTGGAAAGGAGTTGGCGTTTTGCTTAAAGGAATGAATTTGTCTATGAAAGATACCAAAAGTGACTTTACAATTGGACTTGATATCGGAGCAACTTTTAAACTTACTCCTCATTCTGAGTTCAATCTAAGTTTACAGAATCTTAACTTCCCAAAAATTGCCGGTGAAGAAATTCCCAAAAGAATTATGGGAGAATTTGTTACGAAACCAATGTCTGACTTTACCACTCGGATTCAACTTTACAAAGAATCTTGGTATCCGATTGAAATCAGAATAAGAAACGAAATTATGCTTTCAGAACTTTTAAGTTTTGGAGTAGGGATAAAAACTTATCCATCGTCATTCAGTCTTGGTGTTTTATTAAACTGTAAGAAATTTGGTGTTTCATATTTCGCGAGAACCCATCAGGATTTGGGTCTCACACATATTATAGGAGTTAAAACAGGAGGTGTAGGATGAAATGTTTTTCAGCTATTTTTTTTATTTTATTACTTATTGGATGCGCAGGGGAATCCCCGAAAGATAAAAAAGCTTCTGAGTTTACGCGACCTGAGAATGGGAAGATTACTCAAAAGCAAGCAGGATATTATGTCAATGCTTCAAGTAATTTGATGAATGCCATAAAAAAGCATGAGGAAGATATACAGGAGTTCATAAAGAGGTATCATCTTAAAGACGATTTATTTGAGCTTTCCGATTCTGTTTATTGTGAAGAGCATCCGGAGGTAACAAGAACATGGAATCGCTTGCAGAAGCGTTGGAAGAATGATGAGCTCAAGTGCTATAAACTTGCGGGACTTAATGAAGAAAATTTCAACTGGATAGGAGGTGCTCTCGCTGATACTGTTAATAAGGACATACAGAAATGGATTCAAACAGAACTTGAAAAAGCAGCAAAAGAATAAGTCTTTTAAAAAATAAAATATTATACTCTTAAGTTACGTAGTAAGTTACATAGTTAAGTTATAAGAGTTTAATTTTTTAAAGATTTCATTTTTTGGTGGAGTAAAACTTAGTATTCTTTTTCTCATATCAGGAAAGGAAAATCTTTTTTATACAACAGGTAATTTGAAAGAAATAGTTTATTCGACAAGCATTTTATTTTAGGAGGAAAAGTATGAAATTTTTTATAGATACAGCAAATCTGGATGAAATTCGTAAAGCAATGGATTGGGGAGTTCTTGATGGCGTTACCACAAATCCAACTTTGCTTGGGAAAGAAGTAGAAAAAACTCATCGCAAACCCAATGATATTTTAAAAGATATATGTGAGCTTGTTCCGGGTTCTGTATCGGCTGAAGGTATTAGTCTTGATACAGATGGAATCGTGAAAGAAGGAGAAGAGCTTGCTAAAATTCATCCAAATATTTGTATAAAAGTTCCAATGACCCCTGAAGGAGTAAAAGCAATCAGAATACTTCGCAGCAAGGGAATTAAGGTAAATACAACTCTTGTTTTTTCCTGTAATCAAGCTCTCATTGCCGCAAAGGCAGGCACAAATTATATATCGCCTTTCATAGGCAGACTTGACGACATAGGACAAAATGGAATGGAACTTATAAGTGAAATTATTATTATGCTTGAAAATTATGATTTTGATACTGAAGTGCTTGTAGCTTCGGTTCGTCACCCATTGCATGTAGTTGAGGCAACTCAATTAGGTGCTGATATTTGCACAATTCCTTTCAAGGTACTCAATTTAATGTTCAAGCATCCGCTTACTGATAAAGGAATAAAGAGTTTTCTTAAAGATTGGGAACGTGCAAAAGAATTTATGCCAAGATGATAGAAAGATATACAACCCCTGAATTTGAAAAAATATGGAGTGATTCATCTAAATATCAGCAGTGGTTAGAAGTGGAACTTGCGGTTCTTGATGCACGTGCTGAACTTGGAGAATTATCACCTGAAATTGCAAAAGAAATAAGAAGCAAGGCAAAATTTGACCCCGCCCGCATCAAAGAGATTGAAGCCATCACTCACCACGATTTAATAGCATTCCTTGAAAGTGTCGGTGAGTCAGTTGGTGAACTCTCCGGACAGATACATCTTGGGCTTACCTCCTACGACATAGTAGATACTGCACTTTCATTACTAATGAAAGAAGCAGGCGAAATCATCTTGAAAGAACTTCGGGAACTAAAAGAAGCTTTAAAACAAAAAGCAATTGACGAGAAAATGACAATTATGGCTGGAAGAACTCACGGTGTTCATGCTGAGCCTACTTCACTTGGATTAAAGTTCCTTATATGGTATGAGGAGATAAGGCGAAATGAAATCCGATGGTTAGATGCAATAGCTGCTATATCTTATGGCAAAATTTCAGGTGCCTGTGGCAATTATGCACATATCTCTCCTCAAGTAGAGGAACTTACTTGCAAAAAACTTGGGCTTCTGCCGGCTCCTGTATCAACTCAAGTAATTCAACGAGACCGTCATTGCCAATATTTATTTACACTTGCTCTTATTGCGACTTCTTGTGAAAAGATTGCACAGGAAATAAGGCATTCACAGAGAACGGAGATTCAAGAACTTGAGGAGCCGTTTGCGAGCGGACAAAAAGGCTCATCAGCAATGCCACATAAAAAGAATCCAATAATTTGCGAACGAATTTGTGGACTTGCAAGAGTTGTGCGAGGTTATACGCAGACAGGATTTCAAAATATTCCATTATGGCAAGAACGAGACATTTCAAATTCCTCTCCGGAACGTGTGATTATACCAGATTCTACATCCCTTACTCATTATATGCTGAGAAAGACAAAAGGAGTGATTCAGGGGTTAGGTATTTTACGAGAGAATATGAAGAAAAATATTGAAATCACGAATGGACTTATTTATTCCGGTAGGGTTCTTATGGAACTAATGAAAAAAGGATTTGGAAGAAAAGAAGCATATAAGATTGTACAAGGTGCATCTTTTGAAGCAGATTCAAAGAATAAGCATCTTAAAGAGATTCTGCTTGAAAGGGCGGCTCATGAACCGCCCCTACCATTCTCTGCCGAAGAGATTGAGGACTTTTTCAACCCTGAGTATTATTTAAGAAATGTAGATTCAGTGTATAAAAGAGTGCTTGGTCACAAAAAATAGAGATTAGAACACAGATTTCAAAGCATTGAAACAAATTCAGGGTTTATTTATCTTGCTTATCTGTGAAAATCTGCGTGCACAGTTTTTAATTTATTATGATACTTTTAATTGGATTTCTTTTGATGACTGATACTACTTGGGCAACTGGTAGTTTTTTTGACGAGTTCTCAATTAACATTAACATAGAGGAAAGAGAAAAAATAGTTAAGAAAAGATCAGCTTTATTAACTGGAACAATTAATGCAATACCAGGAATAGCTATAGTTGGCAACAGTTTAATCTATGGTAAAGGAAATTTGGCAGGAATTGGGTTAGGAATTACGACTATGCTAGTAGGAGCTAGTACAGGAACGATTGCTGGATATCGCAGTGCAAATTGGTTTATCAAGCATAAACCAAAAAATATTGGTATAGGTTTCCTTTTGGGCATTCCCATTGGCGCACTTGCAGGAGCTTCTTGTGGTGCAATCACAGGAGCAACATTATGTACCATTGGCTTCTATGGACTTGGTATGAATGAAATTTGTGTTAATAGATTCCAAAGTGCCGGAGTTGGAGCACTTTTTGGAGTAATCATTGGAGCAGAGATAGGTGCAATAATTGGAGCAATAACAGGTGGTTGGATAGTCGACTATTTAGAGGAAAAATGAATGAATGATTTAGGGGAGTTCTGTGAAAGAAATGCAAATGTCTGCAAATGATTCAATGGGCTTCTACCGCACTTTAGTGCAGGGTAAAAAACCTCAGAGCTAAAGCATAGGTAGAAGATAGAAATGAAACAAAAACCTTATTGGCCGAATAATACTATTTACTTTCTTACCTGTTCTACATTTCTTCACTATCCTTATTTTAGAGAAGATGAGCAAAAACAAATTGTCTTGAATCAAATTGAGAAAGTGCAAAACCTTTTAAAAGATAACCATCGGCTAAAGCCGTGTAGAAGTAGTCTTCTACCCCACTTTGACAAAGAGCTAATTTATAGTATAGCCATTAATCATTATTATTTAAAATTTTATCTTGAAAACGGTCTATTGTTGGCTAAAATCAAACAAGTAATGCATGGAGGAACTACTTTTGAATACAAAAAGAGATATAAGATGCATTACAAAGATATGTGGCAAAGTTCCAAGATTATAAGAATTATTTCAGAGGAAATGGATTGGAAAGTAACAGGATATATAATTGGCAATTTATTGAAACACAAGGAACTAAGCACTTTTGAGGAGTTAGCAGAGAATCCTTTTTCGAGTTACCAAAAAATAGTAACAGAATACGATGAAGAATTTGCTCGTGAATTGGTCTATAGTGTAATTAATGTAGATGAGAATGCAGATGGAGTAATTGATGTCAAAGAATTAATAAAGAGTAGGCTAAAGCTTTTAAGACCCTCGACTAAAGCCGGGTAGAAATGGGATTCTACCGCACTTTAGTGCAGGGTTTAAATGAGTATATCGGAAAATCAGAATACCAGAATGAGATACTCAGAGAATCAGAATATTAGAGATTCTTTTTATCTGACCTTCTGATGTCTGAATTCTTCATCTGATAATCTGGTATCTTGATACGCTTTTCAAGATTAATCCTCGGCTAAAGCCGGGTAGAACAGGAGGCTATTATTATGATACTTTTAATTGGATTTCTTTTGATGGCGGATACTACCTACGCAACTGGGAATTTTGGTGGTAGGTTATCAATCAAACTTCCTTCATTGGGTGCTATGAATTTAGGATATACTAATCCGTCTCTTGCTAAAGGACTTGCCGGATTCATCTCAAATCCTGCGGCACTTTCCTATATTGAAGACAAGAACTTTTCAAGTACTGTAGGGTTTGGTTCAGAAGTTAATCTTAAACTAAACCATACATTTGATATGAAAGAACTTGGAAAGGTTAGCATTCCTCTTGATTTTGCCTTTGGTCAGCCGGTAAGCATGAATACGATAGCTTTTGGTGCTAATCTTGGAGGTTGGATAATTGGACTTGGATTTATGGAGGAATTTGGAGTAAGACTAAATACTACTGGAGAAGTCAAATTGTGTCATACACTTAATGATACGATTCATTATACTATAACAAATGCTGACATACCGGAAATTCCCGAAGAAGATACTATCCCGATTGCACTGAGTTTTAGAAGTCCTGTTGAGCTATCTCTTATAGGAAATGGAAACCTTGATTATTCAGAGAATAAAATTTTTTTAGGTATTGCTCGTCAATCATCAGGTTGGTTTAAAATGGGAGCCGGTATCAGATATAAACCGATTAAAGGAAAAGTTTTACTTGGTTCGGTAGCAAATGTTAACGCACCTTGTACATTAGAATGTCAAACAACTCAAGTAGGATGGACAATTAAAGGAATGGGAACTACGCATATTAATGAAGATGTGTTTTCTACATTATGGGAAGGGAATGTAACAGGAAATGAATTCGGGTTTGTTGGTGGAATAATATTGGATTTAGGAATATTAAAATTATCAGGCACATTAGAAGGAACATCAGCAACTACTTTAAAAACTGAAGGTGGAAGTAAATTAACTTGCATAAATGATATTCCATCAATAGATTCAATTTATTTTGATAGTGTAACAGTTGATACTGTTAATAATGAAATAAGTGGAGCAATAGGAGTAAAACTTTCTGAATTCCCTGACACCACAGAAACGAATAACTGGGAAAATGAATCTTATGAATTAGAGGGAAAAATTGGAATAACTCTTGGAAGTGCAATTAAACTTGGTCCCTTTACAGCCGGATTAGCTGTTGGAGTAAGTACTTTAGAGGAAATCTGGTTAAGTGGAGGATTTGAGTCTAGGTTATTGTTTCCTTTAAGAGCTAATTTTGAGCTTAGGAATAAATTTTATCATATTAAAGGAGAAAAGAAGATCCCAATGCCCTATATGGTAATGGGAATAGGAAGTTCTTTGCAGATTAAAAACTTGAATCTGGATTTTGGATTAAGGACAAATTCTTTCCATACATTGGCTTCCGTTGCCGAGACGGTAAAAGAAGAAGAACTACCAGGATTATTTGAATTGTTTTCCCCAATGATAGGAATAAACCTCAAATTTGAATAAGAAATTACAAATATCTATTTTTGTGATTTAATACATTTTATGGAAAGAGTTTGCAGAAAAGAAGGAATAAATGATCTGTTTGATATTTCTTAGTTTGATAACTTATAATAATACAATGAAAGTAATTGTAGATAAGATAGCAGAAAAACGCAAAAGCTTAGAATATAAAATAAAAGACACAAAGCTCACAATAGAGAGAGAAATTTATACAAACAACAAATATGGAATACCGGCAACTATAACAATTTACAGAAAAAGAGAAAAAGTTCGTATTGAATCAAAAGAACAAAGAGGAGAAGTTACAGCGATAAGCAACGGTAAAAACTCTTGTATTACATGGCCTGACGATACAGTAAAATTATCATCAGTATTTGATGGTCTTCAAGTATGGAAACCATCAATAGCTGTCCAAATGTGTAGACCTGATAATCCTAATTCACCGTGTTTAATAATGCCACGAGAGCCAATATCAGTATGGTATCTTAATATACCTGTTCATAAATCAAAAATAATCGGCGAAGAAAAAATCAAAGGCAGAAAATCTTGGGTTGTATCAATAGAAGATACTACCTCAATATTTGGAAAATTATGGATAGACAAAGAATTATTTGCTGTAGTAAAAGGGGAAACTCAGGGAAAGCACAAAATTACTGTATTATGGCATGATTTCAGAGAAACTCCTGACTTGGGAGTTATACCTCATATAATGGAAGAAGAATTTTCCTTATTTCCGAGTGGTAAATGCTTAGAGGTATTCACAGTGAAAAACATAGAAATAAATCTTGGTTTATCAGATACTTTATTTGAACTCAAATAGCACACAACATAAATGAAAAAGATTTTAATAGTAACCGGTGAGGTTTCCGGAGACCTACACGGTGCACTTCTAATCAAAGAGCTCAAAAAACTCATTCCGAATTTAAAAGTATTTGGCATAGGAGGCGAAAAACTTAAAGAAGAAGGAGTAGAGCTTGTACACCATATAAATGATATAGCTGTAGTTGGTATTTTAGAAGTTATCCCAAAGTTTTTTCGTATAAAACAAGCTATGAATACTCTTTATCAAAAAATGCTCTCAGAACGACCGGATGTATGCTTATTGATTGATTATCCGGGATTTAACTTGAGGTTTGCAAAATTAGCTAAAAAACAAGGTGTCAAAGTGGTTTATTATATTCTACCTCAGATTTGGGCTTGGGGTAAATGGAGACTCAAGTCAATCCGCCAATTAATAGATAAAGGAATTTCAATTCTTCCCTTTGAGCGTGAATTTTATAATATAGGAGCAGTTAGCGAACCGCCCATGCAAATTGAGTTCATAGGACATCCACTGCTGGATATAATACAAAAATCAGAAGTCAGAAACCAAAAATCAGAAACGATAGCACTTCTGCCAGGGTCACGAAAAGATGAAATAAAACGCATCTTACCTATAATGCTTGAATGCGTAAAAGAGATGCCTGAGTTTGAGTTCGTTCTTCCGATAGCTCCGGGAATCGATAAATCTTGGATTAAAGAATTCGTAGGGGCAATTCGCGAATTGCCCTTAAATCGCATAAGAATAGTAGAAGGCAAAACTTATGAAATATTAAGAAACTCAAAGCTTGCACTTATCGCTTCCGGAACTGCCACTCTTGAAGCGTGCATACTTGAAGTTCCAATGATAATAATTTATAAACTTCAATTCCTTTCTTATGTTTTTGGGCGATTACTTGTTAAAACGCAATGGATTGGGCTTCCAAATATAATTGCCGGGAAAAAAATTGTGCCAGAATTCATTCAATCTAATGCAAAGCCCGAAAAAATTATAAAAGCTGCAAAACAAATATTGAAAACCAGAGAACAGTCAGTATCAGAATTAAGAGAAGTAAAAAAGAAACTTGGTTCTACGGGAGCAGTTCACAGAGCAGCTGAAATTTTATATAAATTCATTTTTTGAGCCACCAATACAATTTTTTAACCACGAATTATACGAATAGGCACGAATTAAAACCAAAAAACTTTTTTTCGTATTCATTAGTGGTTCCAATTTTTTTGTCCTCTGTGGTTAACAATCTTTCTCTTGACTTTTCGGAGATGCGTAATATTTATAAAAAAATGGAAATATTCTTTTTTATAATAGGTGCCTGCTTTGGTAGTTTTTTCAATGTTTGCAGATACCGTCTTCCACGAAAAAAATCAATTGCCTCTCCCCCGTCTCATTGTCCACAATGCAAACAGTCAATAAAATGGTACGATAACATTCCCATTTTATCTTACTGTTTACTTAGAGGAAAGTGCAGGTACTGTCGCAACAAGATACCTTTAACCTACTTAATAATTGAACTTATATCTGCTACGGTTTTTCTTATTACTTTCTTGAAGTTTGGATTGTCTATAGAACTTCCCATATATTTAACTTTTTTTTCATTGCTTATAATAGGTTCGGCTATTGATGCGGAAATAGAGCTAATTCCTGATGCTATTACTCTGCCCGGAATTATATTAGGACTTGCAACAAGTTTCTTTACGATAGGTATTTTGCGTTCTCTTTTGGGTGGTGTAGTAGGAGCGGTAATTGTTTTAGCATTTGCCGGATTGGGAAAATTACTCTTTAAAAAAGAAGCAATGGGTGGAGGGGACGTAAAACTTCTTGCTATGATGGGATGTTTTGTAGGATGGGGTGATGCACTATGGATTCTATTTTTAGCTTCTCTTATAGGATTAGTTTTCGGACTAATTCTAAGAAAATCTATAATCAAGTTTGGTCCATTCTTATCTATGGCAAGTTTTATAATTATTATAGTTGGGTCTCCTTCAAGATTCCTTTTGTACATACCTGCATAACCCACGAAATAGATTATATAAAAATACCCTCTTGACAAATTAATTTTCATAAGTATATTCAATATAAAGTTTGTATATATATATATATAATATAATGAAAAATATTTTTGAAGCACTTTACGAGATATCGCAGGTTCTCAATTCTACTCTTGATTCACAAGAACTTCTCACAAAAATGATAGACCTTGTGATTCAACACACAAAAGCGGAAAGAGGTTTTATTTTCATAAAAGGTGGCTTGAATATTGCTCGGAATATGGAAAAAGAAACAATAGGTGAATGTATGTCTAAAGCAGTAGTTCGTGAAGTATATGAAGACAAAAAACATCTTCTTACTGTTGATGCACAGATTGAGCCACGTTTTCAAGGAAGTGAAAGCATTCTAAGAGGCAAAGTTCGTTCTATATGTGCAGTTCCATTGATTCATTCCGGCAATGCACAGGGAATTATTTATGTGGATTCAAGTTTAAAACAAGGAATGTTTGACGAGAATATACTACATTTTCTTGAGCTTTTTTCAAATATTGCCTCTTTATCTCTTGTGAATGCTACAAAATTTGATGAATTAAAACAAGAAACTATGACTCTTCAGGGTCAAGGTATTGGAGAGCTAATAGGAGTAAGTGAACCGATGCAAGTAGTTTTTGACTTAATTAAAAAAGCTGCTGCTACTTCCTGTCCGGTTTTCATTCGTGGAGAATCAGGAACTGGCAAAGAGCTCGCAGCTCGTGCAATTCACACATATAGTGAACGTGCAAAGAATGAATTTGTGCCACTTTATTGTGGAGGATTGCCGGAAAGTCTTATAGAATCAGAGCTTTTTGGATATAAGAAAGGAGCGTTCACAGGAGCTAACCAGGATAAAAAAGGACTTTTCGAATCAGCTAATCAAGGAGATATATTTCTTGATGAAATTTGCGATATCTCAATGACAGTTCAAGTAAAGCTACTTCGTGTGCTTCAGGAAGGAGAAATCAGAAGGATTGGAGACACAAAACTTATAAAAGTTGATGTCCGAATAATATCTGCAACAAACAAGGATCCTTTAACAGAAATTAAAGAAAAGCAATTCAGAGAGGATTTATATTACAGGTTAAATGTCTTGGAAATCAAACTCCCACCACTTAGAGAGAGAAAAGCAGATATTTCTCTGCTTGCAAATTATTTTCTTGAAAAATATGGCAAAAGATACAAAAAAGAAGGAATCACATTTTCAAAGTCAGCAATTAAAAAATTAGAAAGTTTAAAATGGCCTGGAAATGTAAGACAACTTGAGAACTCTGTACAACGAATATTAGTTACTACAAATGAAAACCCTATTTCGGAAAGTGCAATCTTTGAAGAATCATCAAGTGAACCAGAGCCAACCTTAGATAATACGGGAAAAGAACTTATTCTTAAAAGATTAAAAGCTTACGGAGGAAATAAATCCAAAACCGCACGAAGTTTAGACATTTCCTTAAGAACTCTTTATTATAAATTGAAAGAATGGGGAGAAATGTAAAGAGAAATAAATAAGACATAAAATGAAAAGATGGGGATTTTTGATAGTGTTGGGAACTTGCAATTTGTATGGACAATGGGAAGCAGATAAAAGATTAACTGATTATCCCTATCCTAACTATGGTAGCTACAATAATGCGTGGACAATAGTAGTGCAGGATACTATGGTGCATATCGTATGGGAACATAAAGAGATAACTAATGGTCCAGGTGAGCTTTATTATATAAGGTCGAGCAATTCAGGGAGTAGCTTTGAGCAGGATAAACCGCTAACTACAGAGGATTCTCATTGTCCTTCGGTAGCAGTTTCTGGTTCAATAGTTCATGTAGTTTGGGTAGACAAACGTGATGGTAACTGGGAGATATATTACAAGCGGTCAGTTAATAATGGTGAGACTTGGGGAATAGATAAGAAGTTACTTAATGCCCTTAACTCATGGTCTCCTTCGATAGCAGTTCGTGATTCAATAGTTCATGTAGTTTGGCAGGATTATCGTGATGACAGCTACCCGGAGATATATTACAAGCGGTCAGTTAATAATGGTGAGACATGGGAAGCTGATGAGAGACTAACCAATGACTCTGCTTCCTCATATAATCCTTCGGTAGCAGTTTCTGATTCAATAGTTCATATTGTTTGGCAAGATTGGCGGGATAAGAACTGGAAAATATATTATAAACGGTCAATAGATGATGGAGAGACCTGGGGGATAGATGAGAGGATAAGTAGTAATGACCCTGCTTTCTCAAGGTATCCTTCGATAGCAGTTTGTGATTCAATAGTTCATGTGGTTTGGTATGATGAGCGGGATAGCAACAAGGAGATATATTACAAGCGGTCAGTTAATAATGGGATACTTTGGGAAGATGATGAGAGGCTAACTAATGATACTGATAGTTCATCGTATCCTTCAATAGCAGTTTGTGATTCAGCAGTTCATGTAGTGTGGATGGATAATCGGGATGGCAACGAGGAGATATATTACAAGCGGTCAGTTGATAATGGGATACTTTGGGAAACCGACGAGAGACTGACTAATGCTGCCTATTTGGCTGATCATGTTTCTGTAGCATGTTGGGATTGTTTTTATGATTATGATGTTCATATAGCATGGACAGATTATCGTAATGGCTACCCGGAGATATATTACAAGCATCATAAATGTGAGGGTACAGATGTGAAGGAGAGAGATTCTTCGCCTTCGCCTCAGAATGACAAGTTAGAGATATATCCGAACCCATCTATCGGGAAAATCGTTATTCGTTATTTGTTAAGCGAAAATCGAAACAGTTATACAATTAACAATTTACGATTAACTATTCATGATATATCTGGCAGATTAGTAAAAACACTTTATTCCGGAACGCAGGAAAAAGGTGAACATACAATTAACATAAATAATGTAGGGACACGCCATAGCATGTCTCTACCCAAAGGTATTTACTTTGTGAAAATGGAGACAAGTAATTTCAAGATAAAGAAAAAACTGACGATACTAAGATAGTTAAAAAGATAGTCGGATGGTCTTATGGTCATATTGTCGTATAGTTGGATGGAGGTTAGCATAGGAGATAGAGAGTTCTCTATAAAAAATAAACGGGTAGGTTGAAGCCCTCGCTTCAACCTGATGAGAGCAAAAGCTCTCATCTACCCATCAAAAAAACAGAAAAAAATGGAAAAACATATAGGACCATATAGAGTATTAAAAGAACTTGGAAAAGGAGGAACAAGCACCTGTTACCTCACTGTTAAACCACCTCTGGAACGAGAAATTTTATTGAAAGTTCTTTATCCACAGTTTGCAGGGGATGCGGAGATTCTTTCAAGGTTTGAGCAAGAAGCTCGTATAATGTCTCGTCTTCGTCATCCAAATATACTGCAAGTACTTGATTTTGGAAAATTGGATGATACTTATTTTATTGCCGTTGATTTTATACCGGGGGAGCTACTTGACAAAGTAATTACACAAAAGAAAATTACCACAGAAGAAGCAACTTCTATTATAATGGGAGTACTTCAAGCCCTTTCCTATGTTCATAAGAGAGGAATAATTCATAGAGATGTAAAACCTTCAAACATTCTTATAACCGAAGAAGGAATTCCAAAACTTACTGATTTCGGACTTGCATGGGCTAAAAGTCTTCAAGGAATTACACAAGAAGGGACATTTCTCGGAACCCCAAGCTATATGTCATTAGAACAACTCAAAGGTGATAAAATTGACCAGCGTACGGATATTTATTCGCTGGGACTTGTTTGGATTGAGCTACTTACAGGTAAAAAAGCTTATCCGGGAGAAAATTACGGAGAAACTATCCAAAACATTCTTACAAAACTTCCTGTAGGAATAGATAAATTAGAGCAAAAAGTTTCGCCTGAGCTTGCCAGTATTATAAAAAAGATGGTAGAAAAATCCAAAGAACAACGATACAAAAGTGCAGACAAAATTATATATGACATCAAAAAATTACAAGGTATACACAATACGTCTCTACAAAAAATGAAAGCGATAGAAATTCCTCGTTGGGTTGGATGGGCAATTGCAATAATATTTCTTGGATTTGTTGGATGGAATATTCAAGAACTTTATAGTCTGAAATCAGCCACAGAACTCGGAAGCCAGATGACAAAAATGAAAAGTCGCAAAGAAAAGAAATCATTCACTTCAGAAATAGAAGACATAATGATAGCAGACGCAATAAGCAATAATTCAGAAACCAGTAGCCAACATCCTTTGTATATACAGGTTTTACCTTATGCAAAAATTTATCTTAATGATAGTCTTATAGGAGAAACTCCTCCGGGATTACAGACAAAAGTTACTTCAGGAGAGTATGTTCTTACTTTTAAAAATCCACAATTTCCGTCAGTAACAAAGCAACTTGAAATAAAAGATGCTCAAAATATACAAATTAATTTATTGGAGGAAGTTTCATATCTTTCCTTTATTGTTAAGCCATGGGCAGATATATGGATAGATAAGGAACCTCATGGAACTACTCCTTTTGGAACTCCTTTGATTTTATCATCGGGAAAACACGAAATAAGACTTCACAATCCAATTTACAAAGATTATGTGGATACATTGAATTTAGAAAAGGGAGATACATTACAAATTAAATTTACATTTCAATAATGATATTATTAACTTTATTTATAATATTACAATCTGACACATTGCAAAAGCTTTATGATAGCGGCAATTATTTTGCTGTTATCGAACAAGCCGAGACTGCGATTAAGGATACGAATTTGACTTTAGAAGATAGGACAGGGATTCATACTATACTTGCTTTTTGCTACGTGGCATTTGACAAACCAAGACTTGCCAAACTTGAATTTCTTGAAGCTCTCACTATTAACCCTAAATTAGAACTTGACCCTATGCTTACATCTCCTAAAATTATAAAGGTTTTTCAAGAAGCTAAATCAAACTTCCGATTCTTTATGCGAGAAAAACAGGAAGTACAAAAAATCAAAAAAGATTTTACGGCATTCACTATTCCGGGCATATGGAATATTAAAAGAGGAAATAAGAAAAGAGGCTACTGCCTCTTAGGATGGAGTGGTACAAGTGTATTATCTTTGGGAATCTCTCATTATCAATGTGAAAAATATCACAAGGAATATTTAGATGCCAGAATACCTGAGTTAATTGAAGCTAAGTACAAAAATTATAATCGTTGGTATCAAAGTAGAATATATTCTCTTGTTTCTTTTGCTGCAACTTATACTGTTAATCTTTTCTTATTAGCACTTTCTCCTTAGAGTAAAATTAGTCTGTTGATAATGTCATTGCGAGAAGCAAAGCAACGAAGCAATCTCTTATCATACTATTAAAGATTGTTTAGCAGAGCCTGCCTGAGCAAGATTCTTCACGGAGTTTACCCTGAGGCAAAAGTTGAGATTCTTCACTTCGTTCAGAATGACAGAGGAAGGGTTCAGAATGACAGCCGAAGGGTTCAGAATGACAGAGGAAAGGTTCAGAGAATTACAGGTGGAGGGCTCAGACTTGTCCTGAGCGGAAGCGAAGGAATAACAAGTGAAGAGTTCAGAACAACAAACGAATCACTCGCAATGACAATTCTTACATTTCGCAGAAGTCTGTAGAATAAACATATTTAAATTTCTATTTTCTTTTTTGCCCTCCATAGTTTATAAATCTCTATTAACGATACAAGTAAACAAATTAAACCGATTTATCTGTTTTATCCGTTGAATCCGCTTACCAATAATACAAGTATTTTCTATTTGTAAAAATTGCACTGGTTTTGCAATAATTACATACTATATAAACAAGTGATAAAATAAGTGTTTTACGGAAAACTGCTATTGAATTGAATCTTGTGTATATCTATCTTTTTGACATATAATTTGCTATCTTAAGTTATGAGATGAAAAAGATAATTATAATTTTAGGTATAAAAGGAGGTGCTATCCAGAATAAAATAGATGGAAGAAATATAAACATTAGTAGTTTTTATAAAAGGAGGAGAAAATGAAAAGGGGACTTTTTCTTGCAAGTGTTTTAATCGGATTTGCTATTACAAGTTCTGTCTGGGCAAATCCTCAGCAACAGGCAGGTATATCCGGAACAGTAACTGATGAAGAAACAAAAAATCCAATTGCAGGAGCAGATGTTTGCATATATTTAAATCCTTGGACTTCACCAATAATATGTACTAACTCCGATAGCAGTGGTTATTACGAAGTAGAATTTGGATTACGTGGTTTAGGAGGAGATGTTGATACAAATTATGTTTATGTAGCCTGCTATAAAGCAACATATAAAGGAGAATGGTGGGACAATAAATTCTCACCACAAACTGCAGATTCTATTCAAGTTATAACAGGTCAAGTACACAATGAAATAGATTTTGCTCTTGGTGCAGGAACAGCAAGTGGGATTACTGGAAAAGTAGTAGAGCAGGGAAGTGGAATAGGAATAAACGATGCAACGATTTCAGTATATGCACTTCCAGATACTATTACTGTGCTTGAAACAACTTTTACGCAATCTAATGGCACTTATTATGTTTTATTACCGTCAGGATCTTATTTATTACATGCAGAAAAACAAGGATACGATGAAGGAACACCACAAATGGTGAATGTATCTACGGGAGAGATAACCGATAATATTAACTTTACATTGGGATATTCTCAGGGAAATGGTGCAATTTCTGGAGTTGTAATGAGTGAAGACTCAATACAGCCTCTCAACGATGCTTATGTAGAACTTTATACAAATTTGGATAATTCTCCAATCGCTTTCCAGATGACTGAACAGAATGGTTTTTATAGATTTGCTCCTCTTAGTTCGGGGAATTATTATATCCGTGTAGTAAAGTCAGGATTCATATCTGAATGGTGGGATAATAAATTGTTCCCATATGCTGATTCTATTCTTGTAGAAGGCCGTGAAGTTACCGACATTGATTTTTATCTTGCAAAAGATGAGCCTACAGAGGAAGGAAAAGTAGCTGGTTGGGTAAAAGATGTAATAACTATGAATCCTATAGAAGGAGCTTACGTAAAGATTGTTGGCTCTAACGACCTCGGAACTTATACTGATTATCAGGGAAGATATTTAATAAAGAAAGTTCCAGCAGGAATGCATCAAGCCACAGCAAGTGCTGCAGGATTTTCACCTTCTCTGTCAGACACATTTGAAGTTATAGCTAATGAGTGCACCGAAGACATTAATTTCCTTCTCAATCCTGATTCTACTGGTCTTCCAGCCCATATACATGGGATAGTCCTTTCAGAGGCAAACGGGCAACCTTTACCAAACGCTTTCGTCTCAGCTCTCTATATCGGAAGTAGCCAAATAGTTACCACAGTTAAGACTCAACGAAACGGTACCTACGCAATGACAGTTTCCGCTGGTGAATATAACATCCGAGCAAATGCTTATGGATTTGATGAAGAATACTTCTACGAAAATTCTAATGACACAATAGAAGTATTTCCAGGACAAGAAATATACAATATCAACTTTACTCTGAGTGCATCAGATAGGGGTGGAATTTCAGGAACGATACTTGATACTGCAGGTATCGGCATACCAAATGCACAAGTTCATGCACAGGGAATTAGCAACTGGTTTAGAGGTAATGCTCAAACAGATAGTACCGGAGCTTATTTCATAGACGGACTTCTACCTGGTTTCTATAAAGTACGAGCTGTTGCTACAGGATATAAGCGTGGAGCTTATCCACAACCTGTTGAAGTACTTACCGATTCTACGACTAAATTAATTGATATAGTACTGGAAGAACTGTCTTCTCAATCAGGCACAATCTCAGGAATTGTAACAGACGACTCAACTTCTCTTCCTATACCTCATACACTAATTATGGTTTTCTCAAGAAAACTTCCGTTTGTTGGATATGCTGTTACTAATCAGAACGGCTTTTATGTTGTAAAAGATGTACCAGTTACTACTGATAGTAGTTTCTATGTTATCGCTTTAAGCCGAGAATATATTCCAGAATTCTATAATGGAGTTTATTTCTGGAAAGAAGCAACTCTTATACCATCTCCTGACGATAATATTGATTTTGAACTTGGACGATTTGTATCAGGATTTAAAGGTATCTGTGGTAGAATCACTCAAGGAAAAGCCAGTGTAGATAATGCTATAATATATGCTATGGACGGCGAAGATATTGTTGGTGCTGCTTACTCAATGGACGATGGAAGTTACCTTATAGATCAATTACCTCCAGGAACTTATAACCTTAAAATATCAAAACCAGGATATGATGATATAATTTACGGTCCTATATCAGTAGTTGACCAAAACATATCAGGTGTAGATATTGAGATTAAAACCACTGGAGTCTCTGAAGATAATACAACTTCTAAAAAGCAAGCATTACAACTATCCGTTACACCAAGCATTGCAAAGAATAACACTACAATATACTATACACTCCCAGAGAAAAGCAATGTAGAACTTTCGGTTTACAATGTTTCCGGAAGGAAAGTTGTAACACTTACTAAGGGAAGAATTAATTCCGGTAATCATCATGCAATTCTCAATACACAAGAACTCACACAAGGTATATATTTCGTTAGACTTAGCGGAGGGAAAACTCAACTTACAAAGAAACTCATAATCCTGCAATAATTCAAACTGAAGCTCATAGCCCCGCACTAATTATATGTGCGGGGTTTTCTTTATTTTACTGTAAAATTTGTAGCTCTTGAACAACTGAAGTTTCCAAACTCATCTATTGCTTGTACCTTCCAACGATAAATAGCTTGAGGCAATGAATCAATTACTACAGTCGTATCCAATATATTATCGTATGTAAGAACCGTATCAAGATTAGAGTATTGAAGAATTAATCGGTACACAACAGGATAGATAGGATTAATTTTCCTCCATACAAAATCTATTGGTGTAGCTTGAGGTAAAGTATCTTTGTCAATCGGGCTTATATTGTAAGATATCTTATAAATAATTCTCGGAATATAGAAATCAAGAGAGCTTCCTATAGTTCCTTTCTTATCAAGTGCATGTATTGTAAAAGGTCTACCAACAAGATTTTCTAACTCGTGGTTCGGATAAGGACTTTCACATATTTCTGCTTCATAAATTCCAGCATTAAAAGATAACCCTTGAGTGAAATTTCCGGTATCAAGCTCTACAACAACCCAGACTGAATCTATATCCTGTATTCCATCCGGGTCTTGAACTTCACAAGAGATATAACCCCAATATACATTATATGATGGAAACCCCATATCTTCTTGGCAGGATATAGCACAAGCAGATTTAATTACAGGAATTCCATTAAGCAGAAAGTTCATTATTGTCGTATCTCCTACATTTATATTTATTGTGTCAGTTGTATCAGTTGCATAACTTGAAAGCTGTGCTACAAATCTCCATGTTCCCGGGTCAGGATTTAATACGAACTCCCCAATTGAATCAGTTGTTGTACTAAATTTTATTGGAATAGTAGAAACATTCACTCCTTCAAGTGGGATTCCTACCATATCGGTAACTCTGCCTTTAACTCTTCCTTCTTTTATATAATTCGGTGATTGCGGGTCGTACGGATTATCTCTATTGGCTTTACAACTTAAGAAGAGAAACACTAAAAACCAAAATTTTTTCACTGTTTTTTTAAGAATATCTGTTGTTTTGCAAAGTTTGATATTTTGGTCAAGAATTGTTTGTACTCTTGGTAATCCTCTACAGGTATAATTCGTTCCCATCTTGAAAACTTATCGTGAAATTCAATTTCTTGAGCAGATACTTTTTTATATTCTCCTTCATAGCTTGCATATTTACAAGATATTTTCAGCGAAGACGGAATAGATTCTATTTTATGAGTAGCAGGAAGATGAATTCGTGCATTTTGTTTGATTTCATAGGAAGTAGTATATACTATATTATATTTACGAGTAGCAAGAGAAACTTCATTAAATCTATATTTTTCTGCTCCGGGAATTCTGAATATTAAAAGATCCCCTGCAGAAGTCGGGTAATCTTTTAATTTATAATTCCATTTAAGGTAAAATTGCTTTGATAAATCTTTAAATGGACCAATCTCATAGTCAATAAGTTCAGCTCCTGGTGATTCATTATTAATTATTTCCTGAATATTGTGCGGATACTCACTTTCTCTTGTATATTTCCATCTGCCTCTTATCCATGATTCCCAAGCACCTGTATATTTCCTTTCAAATTCTACAAGTGCATCGCCCTGTGAATTAAGAGTCATATCAATTTCAATATTTCGTGCATTATAAGAAGGAGGAGGTACTAAAATAGAGTCTATACTTCTCGCTATAGGATTTTCACATAAAATCCCATGATTCCCATGATTAAAATACGGGTATCTGTACGTTTCCGAAACCGGATCCAGCCAGAAAGTTGTATCAGGTAATCTAATTTCATTTATTGCATGATTTGAATAACTAATAGGAAGTTCTCGTAATGGAGCAGTACCTTTTCTATTTGTTAACACATAAATAGGATAAGCATCTACGCCAATTGATCTGAGCATAGTAGCAAGAAGAATTGATTTATCAGTGCAATCACCAAATCCATTTTTCAAGGTAAGAGAAGCTAAATGTCCTGCAGAACCTGAGCTTGCACCTCCCTTAATGGATATATATCTTATATTTTGCTGCACCCAGTGATAAATAAATCCAATTGAATCATGTATGCTTTCAGCTGGTTTTATTATTTCTTCACACAAACTATCAATTTTCGGGGTTACTTTCATTCTTCTAAGTTGCCATTTAGAATAGCGGTCATAAATATAGTCCCAATCTTTAAAAAGACTGGTAAATATTATCGGAGCAATATCGTCAAGTGATGGCATTCTTGGTTCATCTATAACGCCTAACACATTACAAAGTTCCCATTCGTATATTTTTTTATTAGATTTAATTGTAATTTTGGGCGTAGCTTTATCTTCGGGGAAATTTCTTGCATAAAAATTAAGCTCAAGAGAATCCGGAATTACTACTTTGAATTTTGACTTAATCGTAGGTTCACTTGATTGAAACATAGCACAAGGATTAAAAGTATTTAAGTCTGCTGGTTTTATTCTTTCGGATTCATAAACATATTCTATAATATCTTGGGTTTCAACTTCAGGTAAATTAAAGGAAAGAGTTTTATATCTGTTAAAATAGCCCATTTTTTCAGCAGGAGAACTTATCTTGATTTTTGAATGATCAAGCCATGAGATACTGCCATCCGGATGAATCGTTCTGGCAAGTAAAATATGAATTTTAGAACGAGTTTCATTAAAACCCATTCGTTTATCTGCCCATTTCCTACACTCAGGCTTCAGGATTTTAGCAATAAAATGATAGCGATGTGTTCTTGTTCCATCCCGATGTAAGACACTAATGTCATTTACCCATAAAATTATTCCATTCGCATCTTTAAATTGAAGAGTAGATTCTTCCGCAAGTTTAAGGATTTCTTGAACAGGTATTGTATCTTCAAATGTACTAATAGATGATGTTGATGGAGGTAAAAATTTAATCTCCTGTAATTCTTCCTTGTTGATTTTTCCTTTATTCTCAAGAACTAATAAAGAATCTTTGAGATATTTTACTTCATCTTTAAAGCTTTCACCGTTCTTGAGTATTATTCTTTGAGAAGATACTAAAAATATTACAATAAAAATATTTATCATTATTTACTCCTTATCTTTGTTTTTTGAAAAATTATATCCAATAAATGCTCCGATAGGAAGTGAGAAACTTATCATTTCATTTACTTCTTTTGATTCTATTGCCATTGCTTTTGTTATGCCAGCCAATGCCAATGGAAATAAAATAGTTCCAATCAATGTGTTTACATACTTCCCGTCATCGTATTGTTTTCCTGTAATCCATAATCCAAGTGAAGCTCCAAGTCCATATAATAGGTATCCTCCTATAATATGTGTATTTCCTTCATTCCCCCATATTGCATTTGCTCCGTTAACTCCTATACAATATCCAATTGCTCCAAATGAATATCCACCTATTAATTCTTGCACATATTTTGGATGCATAAATTTAGCTTCTAAATTAACAGCACCCACTACAAGAAATAATATAAATCCAATTTTTTTCACTGTTTTTTTTATTGCAAAGAAAAAAACTTTTTAATCTCTTCTGTAATTGATATAATATCGTCTTCTTTTAATTCAGGGAACATTGGGAGAGATAAAACTTTAGAACAAAGCTCTTCAGTAACAGGAAAACTTCCCGATACTAAATCAAGATACTTATAGGCAGGTTGTAGATGTAGAGGAACAGGATAATGAATCCCTGTACTAATACCTTTTGAGTTAAGCCATTCCGATAGTTCATTACGTTTTTCAGTCTTTATCACATATAAATGGTAAACATGCTTCGCATATTCTTTTTCTTTCGGAGAAAGTACAGGTAAGGTTTCCAATAGCGAATTATATATTTTTGCATTCTGTCTTCTTTTTTCATTCCAATCAACTAAATGCCTGAGTTTTACCCGAAGAACTGCCATTTGAATTGCATCCGCTTGATAATTGTACCCTTCAATCAAATGCGCATATTTTTCATGTCTTCCGTGATTTGCAAGTAAATTTACTTTATTTGCAATATCTTCTCTATTTGTAACTACAATTCCGGCGTGTCCGTATGCTCCAAGATTTTTCCCCGGATAAAAAGAAAAAATACTTGCATCTCCAAACTGGCCTACTCTTTTCCCTTTATATTCTGCTCCATGAGACTGAGCGGCATCTTCTATCAAGATAAGATTATGTTTACGTGCAAGCTCAATAATCGGATCCATATCACAAGGTTGACCAAATAAATGAACTGGAATTAAGGCTCGTGTACGAGATGTAATTTTCTTCTCAATCTCTTTCAGATTGATATTATAAGAATCAGGGTCAATATCAGCAAATACTATGCGTGCTCCAGTATGAGTAATAGCTTCAGTTGTAGCAATAAATGTAGCAGGAGTTGTTATTACTTCATCTCCTTCACCAATTCCAAATGCAAGTAAAGTAAGATCCAATGCGGTAGAGCCATTACTTGTAGCCACTCCATACTTTACTCCACAAAATTCAGCAAACTCATGCTCAAATCCTGTAACCTCTTCCCCACCTGCAAATTGTGCAGATTCAATTACTTTTCGGATTGCTTTATCTATCTCATCTTTTATATTTTGATATTGGACTTTTAAATCAATAAGCGGTATATTCATTTTTCTCCTGTTTTTCTTCTGCTTCTTTGTTCTATATAGAAAATTGATTTATCAAACCTTTTTGAAGTGCAAAATCAGTGATTTTACATGCAACAACATCATTGTTGTACTCCATACTTATCATTCCAATTGTCAACAGAATAAGTGTATTTACAATTTTATATTGAATCCTGCTTGTATAGATCTATCAGGTCCTTCTACCCCTCTTATAACCTGATATTCTGTATTAGTCAAGTTATTTATTCTGAACAATACCTCCCAGTTTTTTAACCTTTTTGAAAGCCCCAAAGAAAAGAGCCAATAAGTAGAAAAAGTTCCAAGAGACGTTTCTCTATAATAAATATTTTTTTCAATATATTTACTTTCCAATCCTATTTCTACATCATAAGGCAAAGGAATTTCAAGAGTGTTAATAAATAAAACGGTAGGAAGATAAGATAAGATAATACACTTAGGAAGTTCAGAGTCAGAATAAACTTCTAATGGGATATACTCAAAAGAAATTACATTTTTGATTTTTTGCCATTCTAAGCTAATACCTCCTTCCCATTTTTTTTGTTGTTTTCCATTTACTGGTATAATAGATTCAAAAAGCGAGCGAGCTTGCATCGGAAAAGGATGGTCCCAATAAATTATATTTTCTACCCATTTATGCGAGAGCTCAAGAGTAACATTATCTCCAAGCAAGAATTTAACTGTAGAAAAAGAATTCCATTGTTCGTGTTTTAAATCAGAATTCTGAACTACATAGGGTTGATTCATATAGATACTTTCAAAGGATTTTGTAACTTTTTTACTTCTATGTGAAATATTTATTGAGAGTAATTCGTTTACTCTCCAATTCATTTGCACAAATGGAGTTACGATAGGAGCACTTACGCCTACTCCTATAAATAGTGGCTCCCAAAATCTTCTGCCCCACAGGACACCAATGTCCCATAAAGGTTCTAACTCATAACAACCTGATACAAGAATCTTAAAAACATTTCCCCCAAGATAGAGAGAAATTGAACTATTAGCAAGATAGAGATCTTTCCAGTATTTTTCTCCTATTCTATATTTTTTTGTTTTCGCATTAATCTCCAGAATACTTTTATTCCCAATAGTTCTTAACTCTGTCTCAACTCCAATAGATATTTTATCCTCTATTTCCAGAATTTGCAATGCAAGTAAATTATTAAAATTTGTGCTTCCACTTATTTTGATATTATAATCTTTTCCCAATTCATTTTTCCCAATCTTTAATCCCAAAAACAAATTCGGGAAACTTAAAGACGATTTTTTTTGAAGCAAAGCAAAAATATTACTTTGATGAGATAATTGTTCAACTTTTAAAGTTTCTGCAAAAACTTCAGGTAAAGGCAATTCAAGTTTTGGAATAGGGTCATTTCCTTCAACTGCATATAAAGAAGTAGAAAGCAAAAGATAGAAAGCAAACAGTAAGAAAATATTATTTTTCATTAAATATTCTATTTTTTACTACTATTTTATGCTACTTAAACGGAGGTTTCTGAATTCCGTTTTCGGTTATAAACCCTGTAATATATTCATTAGGAGTAACATCAAATGATGGATTGAAAATATCTATATTTTTTGGTGCTATTTCATAATTTCCTATTTTTCTGACCTCATCTGGATTGCGTAGTTCAATTGGTATTTGTTCCCCTGATTCTATACTCAAGTCAAAAGTAGTGCTGGGTGCGGCAACATAAAACGGTATATTATGAGTTTTTGCAAGGACTGCAAGTGTGTAAGTTCCTATTTTATTTGCAATATCTCCATTACGTGCAATTCTGTCTGCTCCGACAATACACAAATCAACTTCCTTAATTACAACACCTCTTACACTATCACAAATTAAGGTTACAGGAATTTCTGCTTGCTGTAACTCCCAAGCAGTAAGTCTTGCTCCTTGCAAAACAGGCCTTGTCTCCGAAACAAATATTTTCTTTATTCTATTTTTTGCAATATAAATTGGAGCAAGTGCAGTTCCTATTCCACAAGTTGCGAGAGCTCCGGCATTACAATGAGTGAGAATTTGAGCATTTTTCGGGATAAGAGTTTCACCATTTTTTCCTATTTGTTCACACAAAAATTCGTCTTCTTTTTTTATTTTATTAGCTTCTTGAAGAAGACAAGACTTGAGTAAGGAAAATTCAGAAACTACCTCTACAATTTTTTTCATTCGGGTTAAACCACAAAATAGATTATATGCAGTAGGTCTGGTGTGTTCAAGTCTTTCAATTGCCTCTTTAATCTCTTTCACATCTTTTGCTTTCTGTGCAGCAATTGCAACTCCATACGCACCAATTACACCTATTAAAGGAGCTCCTCTTATTCTCATTTCATTTATCGCTCCTACTATCCCTTCTACCGTGCCTATATCTTTGTAATTTATTTCCCAAGGAAGAAGGGTTTGGTCAAGTATCCTGACTTTCCCTTGAGACAAACAAACTCCTGTAGTATTTTCTTCCCACTCAACAGTGGAAAAATTTAATTTCATATAAAAATAATATCATCCGACACAATACTGTCAATGAAATTTTCCATAAAGAATAATTGACAATTATTCTTCTACATATATTATTATATATAATATATACTAATAATTTAAAAAGGAGGAATTATGTATAAGAATATATTTTATTGCTCTTTGATTTTTCTTTTATCTTTTAGCTGGTGCAAGAATGCAAAGGCAGGTAAAATAACTTTCGATTCAAGCCGTGATGGAAATGTTGAAATATATGTAATGGATGAGGATGGTAGTAATCCAGTTAGATTAACTCATAACAATGTTCCGGATGTTCGTCCTTGTTGGTCACCTGATGGCAAAAAAATTGCTTTCAGTTCAAGACGTGATGGGAATCTTGAAATATATGTAATGAATGCGGACGGTAGCAATCCGATTAATATATCCAACAATAGTGCTAACGATTGGTATCCTTGCTGGTCACCTGATGGCAAGAAAATTGCTTTCAGTTCAAAACGTGATGGGAATGTTGAAATATATATAATAAATGCAGACGGTAGCAATCCTGTTAATATATCTAACAATAGTGCCGCTGATTGGTGTTCTTCATGGTCACCTGATGGCAAGAAAATTGCTTTTTGGTCAGGTCGTGATGGAAACTGGGAAATATATTTAATGAATCCGGATGGCACAAACCAAGTAAATTTAACTAATAATAGCAAGGGCGGTGATTGGGCACCATGGTGGTCACCCGATGGTAAAAAAATTGCCTTTTTCAGAGAAGAGAGCGAAAACAATTCAGAAGTATGTATAATGAATGCTGATGGGACAAATATAATTAGATTAACTTATAATGAAAATTTAGATGAGTATCCTTGTTGGTCACCTGATGGTAAAAAAATTGCCTTTATATCAGACCGCGATGGTAATTGGGAAATATATGTGATGAATACTGATGGGAGTAGTCAACAGAGACTTACTAATAACAATACTTGGGAATGGAAGCCATCATGGAAGTAAATCTAAAGAATTAAAAATTATTCTTTATTAGTAGTATCAATAATAAAAAGGGGGATTCTTTCTTACAGAATCCCCGCGATTTATATATAACTTTAGTGGTAAGTCTTATTTTGTGTACCGTATACATCTGTACTGTCCGTGTCATGTGCCTTAACATGTACAACAAAACTATCAGCGTATCCGTTAAAACTCTGGAACGTGAATGTAACTCCATCTTCAGGTAACTGCATATATGCATTACCATCCGGATCAACTAATTTACCTATGAATGTACTATATGAAGTATATTCAACATCAGCTACTGCATAAGTCGCATAATCTATTTCATATAATCCGACACATTCTCTTATTTTAGTAATATCAGCTTCTGCAGCTCCTCTACGAGCACGATTCTGAGCACCCATAAATCTTGGAATAGCAATAGCAGCAAGAATACCAATAATCACAATCACCACTATAAGCTCAATTAAGGTAAAGCCTTTTTTGTTTCTCATTTTGTCCACCTCCTTTCACTTTATATATATAGCAAACTTTATGCCAAATCTATTCGAAAATTAAATTTAAAAGGTTAAAAGATTACAAGATAAGCATCTACGAAAAAATTCAATCAATTATTCTTCAAAAAATTACCAACGATTAACGGAAATATTTCCGTTAAATTTCCCTTAAGACGTTAGGATTTCCGTTAAAACATAGTAAGTATTTTTTTTGGAGGTTCCTTTACAAATAATAAGGTTTTTGTCCATAAGTTTTTGCAAATCGTTTCTTACCATACGTTGAGATATATTAAAAAGAGAACTGCAGATTTTGGTAGTTATTTTTTGATGAGAATGTAAATAGTTCAGTATTTCTTCTTGGCGATAATCAGCTTTAGAAAGTTGGATATTGGATGATACACGCTGAGTACTGAACATTGGGTTAGAAATATAGGGAGTAGATTCTCTTATTTTACCTGGAAGATCCATTATATCAATTACAGAACTTTCTATAAGAATTATTTCTCGTTCTATTGTATTTTCAAGTTCTCGAATATTACCAGGCCAATTGTAAGAAAGCATTAATTTTGTTGCCTCTGATGATATTTTTTTAATAGCAACTTTATGTTTAGCACTAAATTTTTTCAAAAAATAATGAATAAAAAGAGGTATATCTTCCTTTCTATCACGAAGAGGAGGAATTTGGATAGGAATAACATTTATACGATAATAAAGGTCTTCTCTAAATTTCCCTTCTTGTACCAAATCTTCCAGATTTTGATTTGTGGCAGTAAGGAGACGAACGTCCACAGGAATAGGACAAGTTGAGCCCACAGGAGTAATTTCGCGTTGTTCAAGAACACGTAATAAACCTACCTGGATTTTCGGTGAAGCAGTAGAAATCTCATCCAAAAATAAAGTTCCTTGATGTGCTGCTTTGAATAAACCATCTTTATCATGAGTAGCTCCGGTAAAAGAACCTTTTACATAACCAAATAATTCTGATTCAAGAAGAGTTTCCGGAAGAGCACCGCAATTTATAGGGATAAAAGGTTTTTTTACTCTTTTTGATAAACGATGTATTTCTCGAGCTATAACTTCCTTGCCAGTACCTGATTCTCCCTGAATAATGACAGTTGAGTCAGTTAAAGCAACCTTGCGAACAAGGTCTAAGACATCTTGAAATACTTTAGATGAACCTATAAGTTTTTCGGTTATTTTCAGCGAACTTATTTCTCTACGAAGCTTTATATTTTCTTGTTTTAGGAGGTAAGTTTTAATAGCACGCTGAACAACCCATCGAATTTCTTCAAGCTTAAAAGGTTTGGTAAGATAATCAAAAGCACCTCTCCGCATAGCTTCAACAGCAGATTCAAGAGAGGCATAGGCAGTAATAAGAATAACTATAATAGTAGGGTCAATTTTTTTTATCTGTGATAAAAGAGAGAGGCCATCAAGTTCCGGCATACGAAGATCGAGCAATATAATTTCAGGAATCCAATCCTGTATTATTTTCACAACCTCAGTTGGTTTCTGAGTTATACAAACCTCATAACCTTCCTTATTAAGCATAACTTGAAGAAAGTCACATACTCCCTTTTCATCATCTACGACAAGAATACGAGGCATAATTTAAATTATATATAGTTTAAGTTTTGTACGGGAGATGAACTGCAAAGCAAGTACCTCCCTCAAGTTCACTTTTGACTTCTATTCTACCTTTATGTAATTCAATTATTTTTGAGACAATGGATAACCCAAGTCCAGCCCCTCCCCTCTTTGTGGTGTAAAAAGGTGTGAAAATTTGTTGAATATCATGGTCAGAAATTCCCAGACCTGAATCTTGAAAAGTAATAACTATTTCGTCTTTATAAGCAACTTTTTGTTCTTCTAAAATTGAATATTTATGAGAAGGTAGAATTAATCTAATATCAAGTTTTTTAGGTTTATCTCCATTAAAATTCATTGATTGAAGAGCATTAATTATAAGATTTAAAAAAGCTGTTTTTATTTGTTCGCTGTCAATTATAAGTTGCAAATCTTTTGGAGTATCCTGAATAAATTCTATTGGGATTTTGTTAATATTTGCAAGTTCAATTGATTCATTTATAATTTTACCGATTTTAATAGTTTCAAGATTTAACGGGATAGGTTTACTAAAAGAGAGAAAATGTGTAACTACAGTATTCAAACGTTCAGATTGAGTTATAATATTATCTATAAGTTTTTCTTTCTGCCCTTCCGAAACTCCTTCTTTGATAAGTTCGGAGGAACCTTTAATAGCAGTTACAGGGTTTCTTATCTCATGAGCAAGGTCGCCAGAAAAGCTACCAATAGTCGCTAATCTTTCTGTAATTTTAGAATCTGTAAGATCCTGAAATATAAGCACTATTCCTCTTTGTTCTCCGCGTGTACTTTGTAGCCAAGAAGTATTGACTCCAATAACTCTGGAACCAATGTTAATTTCTTGAAATCCTTTTTTGAAATTATCATTTAAAAGTTTTGCAAATTCATCAGGAAGTTCTTTAATGTTTTTTCTTATAGGAGTTTTCAGGATTTGGTCAGCAGATTTATTTTTGTAAAGCAAATTGCCAAGATGGTCAACAACCAATATTCCGGAATTTATAGATTGAAGGATAGTACTTGTATCAAATTTAACCTGTCTAACCTCTTCTCTTTTTTGGCGAAGTTGTTCAGCAAGATAACCCGATGTAACTGCAACAAGATAAAAGAAAGTAGCTTGAAGATAAATTCTCATATAAAGCGTATATGAATCAAGTTCTTGAAGTAAAGAAAAAACCATAGGAACAATGTTATGAAATTCCAATAGGAGTAAACCAGCGTACATAAAAAGAGAAAAAGTAGCAATAAACACTCCTCCTTTAAGGAAGAAGAAAATACTTCCGACTATGATTGGGAAGAAGTAAAGAAAAGAGAATTCTGACTGGAATCCGCCGGTATGACGAATAATTCCAGTAATGATAAAGATATCAAGAATTATGCTTGTCCATATAATAAAATTAGAAAATTTTTCTTTTTTGAATGCAATGTAGTAAAAAAAAGTAAGTATATAAGTAAGAAAAATAATACTCCAAAGAAAGATAGAAGAAGCTTTTGGGAGAAAATACATTCCGATTCCCAAAATTACTGTAATAGTAATTATTCTAAATAATAATACCCATTTGAATGGGGTTTGGAGTTCTGTTTTCACTTCAAATCAATGATTTTTTGAATTAATTGATTCAAATCACAATACTACACGATTATGATTCACCTTTGTTATTCCACAACTGACGCCAATTCAAACATAGGAAGATACATTGCGGCAAGGATAACACCGATAATTCCGCCAAGTAAAACAATAGTAATTGGCTCGATAAGAGAAGTAAGTGTAGCAACTGCAGTGTCAACTTCCATATCATAAAAATCAGCAATTTTCTCAAGCATTTCTCCAAGTGAACCACTTTCTTCACCAACTCTTATAAGGTCAGTAACAAGTGGAGGAAAAACACCTGACTCTTTGAGTGGACCAGCAATAGTTCTTCCTCCTGTAATACTCTCCTTTGCAGCAAAAACTGCTTCTTCAATAATCTTATTCCCCGCAGTAGTAGCTGTAATCTCAAGACCGGTAAGAATTGGGACTCCAGATGCTGTAAGAGTTGCAAAAGTTCGAGAGAATCTTGCGACAGCAGCTTTTCTAATAAGAGGTCCAAAAACTGGCACATTTAGCACAAATTTATCAACTTGTCGTTTACCTTGTTTGGTTTTGTTGTATGCCTTAAAACCAACAACCAGAGCAATAGTAGCAATAACTAACAGGATGAAATTACCTCTTATAAAATCTGATAACCCCATAACAGCTCTAGTCAATGCCGGTAATTCTCCTCCCATACCTGCAAACAATTGAGAATAAGTAGGCATAATAAATGTTAACAAGAAAAAAGCAGAGCCCATTGCAACTGTAAATATTACTGCAGGATAAGTCATAGCACTTTTAATTTTTCCTTTAAGTACTTCTGATTTTTCTAAATGTTCTGCTACACGAGTAAGTGTAGTATCTAAAACTCCTCCAGCTTCTCCCGCTCTTGCCATTGCCACATAAAGCGTATTGAAAACCGCAGGATATTTTGAGAGAGCAGCCGTTAAAGTATTTCCTGATTCTACATTATTAGTAATATCAAGTATTATTTGCCGAAATCTTTTATTTTTTGTTTGCTCTGAAAGTATTTCAAGGCATCTAACTATTGGTACACCTGCTTTTATCATTACTGAGAATTGGCGAGTAAAAACCATTACTTCTTTTGATGGTACTCTTCCTTCAAACATTTTTCTCCTTTATTCGTTTTAATTCTTCCGGATTAGGGGATGCTCGTTGAGCAGTTTTCCATGAGAGAATTCCACGTCTTACCAAATCCGCAAGTGATACATTCATTGTCTGCATCCCAACTTGTCCCGAGGTTTGAATAGTTCCGTATATTTCATGAACTCTATTATCTCTTATAAGTGCTCTTATTGCAGGAGTTATGGTCATTATTTCAATCGCAAGGCAAAGTCCTCTTCCACTTGCTCTTGGTAATAAACGTTGCACTATAACTCCCTCAAGTGTCAATGCAAGTTGTGTTCTTATTTGTCGTTGTTGATATGATGGAAAAACATCTATCATTCGATTAATAGACTCTGTTGCTGAATCCGTGTGGAGTGTACTAAGAACAAGATGTCCTGTTTCAGCTGCAGTGAGTGCACTGCTTATAGTTTCAAGATCTCTCATTTCACCCACAAGTATTACATCAGGATCTTGTCTGAGTGCATATTTTAGTGCAATGGCAAATGAATCGGTATCTTGTCCTAATTCGCGTTGCTGAACTAATGAGCGCTTATGTTCATGTATATATTCAATTGGGTCTTCTATTGTAATTATATGAGAAGCATCCTCTTGATTTATTTTATCAACCATGGCAGCTAATGTTGTTGATTTTCCACTTCCGGTAGGACCTGTTGCAAGAATAAGTCCTCTTGTTTTTCCAATCATTGAATCAACTATTCTGGGCAATCCAAGTTCTCTTAGATTAGGAACTTCAAACGGGATACGTCTTAAAGCACAAGCAACTCGACCACGTTCCATAAATGCATTTCCTCTAAATCTTGAAATCCCCTCAACCGAAAAAGCAAAATCCACTTCCTGATGTGCTTCAATTTTTTCTCTCTGCCCTACTGTTAACAATGCATAAATAAGCTCTTTGCAACTCTCCGAATTTAATGGAGGATTATCTGATATTGTAAGTTGCCCATCTATCCTGAATTGAGGTGGTACACCAGATGTCAGATGTAAATCAGTTGCATTTTTTTGCACTACATTTTCTAATAATTCATGTATTGAAATCATAATTATATTACCGTTGTTACTCTCACTACTTCCTCAAATGTAATTATTCCCTTTTTAAATTTTGAAATTGCTACATCTCTTAATGTAAGCATTCCTTCTTCTACCGCTACCTTTTTTATATTACTTGCAGGTATTCTCCCTAATGTCAATTCTTTTATTTTTGAAGTCATTTCCATTACCTCATACAATCCTCCCCTACCTTTATATCCATTATTACATTCACTACATCCGGTTCCATGATATGGAGTAATCTTACTTATTTCTTCAGCAGGTATGCCTATATCAATAAGTGCATCACGAGGAATAGTCGTAGGTTCCTTGCACTTAGTACATATCTTTCGCACTAACCTCTGTGCTACTACTAAAATCAATGATGAACTTATCAAGAACGGTTCTATCCCCATATCCAACAATCTTGAGATAGCACTTGCAGCATCATTTGTATGCAAAGTAGATAAAACCAAATGTCCTGTTAACGCTGCTCTTATTGCTATCTCTGCGGTTTCACGATCTCGTACTTCTCCCACCATTATTATATCAGGATCTTGTCGCAAGAAACTACGCAATGCACTTGAAAATGTTAAACCTACCTTCGCTCTTGTTTGAACTTGATTTATTCCACTAAAATTATACTCAACAGGATCTTCTACTGTCATTATATTTGTGTCAGGTGTATTTATACGAGCTAATGCACTGTAAAGTGTTGTTGTTTTTCCACTTCCTGTAGGACCTGTTACAAGTATTAATCCATACGGTGATTGTATTGCTCGAAGAAACTTATCCAATCCGTCTTTTTCAAACCCTATTTTCTCAAGATCAACGTTCAAAGAACTTTTATCAAGTACCCTCATTACTACTTTTTCACCATAAAGTGTTGGTATCGTTGACACTCGAAGATCTATTTCCTTGCTTTGTAATCTCATCTTTATCCTGCCATCTTGTGGAATCCTGTGCTCTGCCAGGTCAAGAGTTGCCATCACTTTTATTCTTGATATAATTGAATTTTTTAATTTAAACGGAGGAGAAGGCTCTTCATAAAGAACACCATCTATTCTTGTTCTTACTCTTAATATTCTTTCGTATGGCTCTATATGTATATCTGATACTCCTTTTCTTATTGCTCCTGCTATCAGTGAATCTACATACCTTACTACCGGGGTTTCTTTTGTTGCCGCTTCAAGTACCGTTAAATCCGTATTGTCTGTTTCTTCCTTTACCACTTCCAGTTCTTCGTCCTTCATGTATTTCATTATCTCATCAATATTATCATCCACTTTATAATGCTTATTCATGAACTCTTTTATCTGTCTCTTGCTTACTATATAAGGGTCAATCTCATAACCGGTAACAAATTTTATATCATCTATTAAAGCAATATCTGTAGGATCTACCATTGCTACTCCGAGAATTTTCCCTTTCTTTTTTATTGGAATACACAGAGATTTCCGTGCAAAATCTTCGGGAATTAACTTAACTATTGCATCTGAAACTTCAATATCAGAAATATCTATATTTGGAACACCAAGATATTCACTTAAAAATTCAATGAATTTATCTTCAGGTATAAGACCTTGTTTTACAAGTGCATCTTCAATATCGTCATTAGAAACATTAATATGTTTATTTATCTTGCTTGCTTGTTCTGCGTTAATAAGGTTACTTGCTAAAACCCCTTCTATTATTTTTTCGTCCTTTTTACCTTTCATTTTTTACATATTATCCCATAATTCTAATTTGTCAATTAAAAATAGGTAATAAATTGAAAATTACTGTTTTAAAGCTAAACTTTTTTATTACCTTAATTTTAGTTAAATTTAGGATTATACAATTATATAACTTATGAGAATTTATACCAATCTGTAGTCTATAATTTTGGACCTACTTTTGAGATTGAGTAAATATCAGAGATAAGATAATCATTGGCAATGGAACGTAAAACTTCTTCATCTACTTTTTCTATATTTGCTATCGTCTCGTCTAAGGAAATATTTTTATTCAAGTGCATCTCATTGCTTAAAAGACGTACCATTCGAGACGACATAGATTCAAGACTTAACATTAAATTTCCTTTCAAATGCTCTTTAGTTCGTTTGAGTTCTCCGGGCTCTAATCCATTTTTGTTTAATTTTCTAAACTCATCCCAAATATATTCCATTGCTTTTTGCACATTTTTTGGGTCAGTAAGAAAATATACGTCAAAAGTTCCTGTATCAGAAAGTAACTCCATAAAGCTTGAAATCTCATAGACAAGAGCTTCTTCCTCGCGAAGTCTTTGAAAAAGCCTTGAACTCATTCCGCCTCCCAAAAAAGTATTTAAAATAAGCCACGGATATCTGAGTTCATTATCATATTCAATGATTCTCGTCCCAAGAGCTACATGAACCTGAGAAATATCGTTTTTCTTTGCTTTTTTGAACTTTGGCGTAAGTTTTTGAAAATTATCTTTTTTTCTTAGGGTTGATTCTTTTGCAAATTCAAAAGATGCTTCTACAAGCTCAACAAGTTTATTATGCTCAATATTACCTGATGCTCCTACAATTATATTAGAACCTCTGTAATGTTTTTCATGAAAATTTAAAATATCCTCACGGGTAAACCTTTTAACATTTTCTTCAGACCCCATAATTTCCCAAGAAAGTGGATGAGGTTCAAATAAACAACCGGATAAAAGATGTAGAACTTGGTCAGAAGGAGAATCTTTAAAACTTTTCATTTCTTCTAAAATCACATTTCTTTCAAGTTCAATTTGGGCAGGGTCAAATTTAGAATTCTTTAAAATATCGGATATTAAATTCCATACTTTATCAAGATGCTCGTCGAGAAACCTTGCATAGTAATAAGTAAATTCTCTTGTTGTAAACCCGTTAAGCTCGCCTCCTATCTCATCCATTTCTATTGCAATATCTCTCGCTGACCTCTTTTCGGTGCCTTTAAAAAAAAGATGTTCAATGAAATGAGAAAGCCCGTTTTCTTCTTCGGTTTCATCTCTTGACCCACGAGTGATACAAACCCCAAGTGCCACAGAATGCACTTGAGAAACGTTCTCTGTAATTACTCTTATTCCGTTAGGAAGAACACTCTTACGATAAGCCATTTTTAAAATTTAAAAACAAAACTAATTAACCATTCACAAATTATCCAGACAGTTTGCCTGATTTTTATTTACGTTGCCGTCGCCATGTTACTCTAAAATCTTTCGTTATTTTATACACCAAAGCATCAACAAGTTTACCGTATGCTGTTTCCGGAGCATCAGCATCAAAAACAAAGTTCTTACCACCAAAGATACTAACAGAACCAACTTCTTTTGTTGTATTTGCCGAGCCGTTCCAGATAGATGCACCCGTCGCAGTCTCTACCATTTGCGAGTTAAGTTTGGCATCTACCTCAGCCTCAAACCTCATGTGTTTCAACCCCGACATAATGTTAATGTTTGGTCTAACATCCGAGACTACAAATTCACCAGAAATAATAGAACTAATCTCATACTTTTCACCAAGAGATTTGAATGCAAGATGATCTAACTGTTTATGCCCAATCGCCTTTAAACATTCACTCTCAGTTCCCAGATTGATTATTCGTACTATTTGCTGGTCTTTTCTTATTACTTCCATGAATTTTCCTGTTGCATACTCTCCGAGTTTACCCTCATTTGAAGATTTAAATTCAATGATGCCAATGATTTCATATTTTGTAAGATCAACTTTTGGGGGAACCATTATTTTAGGTTTAGATGCACAACCTACCACCATAAGCATTAATACTGCAATTACGCACAAGTTTAATATATGTTTCATAAATATCTCTATTTTACTGTATCTTACCATTTATCATTTGCAAGAAAATATTTCATTTAATAGATTTTACACAACGAAATCCTAAGCCATTACCAAAATAAGCAGGTATAAAACCATTACGATTGTTAAGTCTCACAAAAACAGGATTTGGAGATTGCCAACTACCTCCTCGAACAGCTTTTCCATATATCGGCTTTTCGTTTTTTTTAAACGGACCATATTTAGTGTAAATCCAATCATCTTGTGGACCATTAGGATAAGGATTACGAACGTTATCACACCATTCACTTACATTCCCACACATATCATATAATTCAAATCTATTGGGCTGATAACTTCCTATCGGTTTAGTATTTATCTTTCTCCATCCCAACAATCTGACAATACCTGCAAAAAATGATTCTCCTTTATATCTGTAATTAGCACGTATGGAATCCGGTGAATTGCCCCATGGAAACCATTTCACATCCCTGCCACCTTTTGCTGCATATTCCCATTCAGATTCAGTGGGAAGATTTTTACCAACCCATTTAGCATAAGCTTTAGCATCGTTCCAGGTAACATTTACCACCGGATGCTCTACTCTATCTTTTTTTGCACATTTCCGCCAATCTCCTTGTGCATCGTATCCCGTCTCCTGAACAAAATATTCAAATTGTCTATTTGTTACTTCGTAAGTATCCATATAAAATGAATCAACCTCTACGAGATGTTTCGGTATTTCATCACCAAACCACCAATATGCGTGTTTTTCACTCATATGAGGTACCTTCCGTCCCATTTCTACAAGATATTCAAGTTCATTCTTATCTATACCCATCTCGAATATTCCTCCGGGAATAAGTGTCATTCCTTCAGGAATTTTTGAAAACAAACTATCTGTCTTATTTGTTTGTGCAAAAGAAAGAGGAGTAGCAAAAAAAATAAGCAGGAGTATCATCAAATATTTTATTGTTATTTTATTTCTACTTTTTTTGAAAAATTACCTACATTTGAAGTTAGGATACATTTTGTTTTTTAAAAATTTCTTATTTCTTTTCAATCTCTTCTTCTACTTTTCTTTTTGCTTCTTCCAAAAGTTCTTTACTTTCTTTTCTTAGTTTATGGCTTTCTTGTATCTTATCTGCAATTTGCTTTTGGATTTGTGGTTTGATTAGTGGGATTCTAATTTTCTCAAAATCAGAAGGTTTTAAATGAGCAATTATAGCACCTCCTGAAAGTTGCTCTACTTGTAGTTTTGATAGAATGGAATTAAAAATCAAAGCTAAACATTCTTTTTCAAAATTTTGATATTTTTCTTTAAGAGTAAGCCTTAGAAATGCACTACTTAAAACACCTTTAACATCCTTTTGTAAAACATAACTAATTCCAATTGTTCCATCTTTTGTAAATAAGATTTCTCCTTTATGGGGTTGGAAATCACTTTTTATTTCATTAAAATGTTCTTCTGCTATTTTCCTTGAAGTTTCTTCAATGCCAAAAATTGAAAAATCTGAAACTCTTACAAATTCTTTTCCGTCTTCCGTATAAGCATTTGTTCCAACTTCAATTCCTTTTTTCCAGTTTATAATATTTCCAACAACATCAAATCCACCATTATAATTTTCAATCTTTTTAATAATTTCTTTATATTTTGGTTGAAAATATTCAGCATCAAATCTTTTGGCTCGTTCTACTTCTTTTTTTGTTGTTTCAAATGTGTTGGTTATTTTAAATGTGTTCGTAGGGACAGGTCGCGACCTGTCCCTACAATAATCATCCCCAAAAATTTCTTTATTTAACAATTCTTCGGCTTCCTTGTAGAGTTGTTTTGATTGTGTTTGCTTTTGGTGTGCCTTTTTAAATTTTTTTTCAATATCTTTAATAATATTGTCAGAAAAATTTGGAAATGGAATATTTAGAAGATAAAACGGTGCTATTTCAGGTTGCAAACCACCATACATTCCTTTATTAATCATTTCTCTACCATATTTTGTATTCAGAAAAATAGTTAATAAATATGGATTAATGCTTCCACTTTTTAGGATAAAAGTATGTGATGAAGCAATAACTTGTCTTTCTTCATTAAACAAACAACACTGACCAAAATTAGCACCAGTTCTTGTAATAAGTATATCTTCTCTTGAAATAAGATTAGATTTCAATTTTTTAGCATGCTCTTGAGATATAAAAACTTTATTTGACAAATCTAAAAAAAGAGGTCTTACGTTTTGTGCTCTCAAAAACAAAACATCGTTTTTCACATATTCTCTTTTTATTTCTTTAGGGTGATATATTTTTACTTCAAAATCTTTTAGTTTTTTGTTGCTTCCTTTTTCTAAAAGAAATTTAATATCTAAATAATCTTTTCTAAAAAACTCAGAATCAAATCTATGATTATGGCTTTCCGTAATTATGTCACTATATTTTATTATACTTATCTGTGCCATATTTATTCCATATTTTGTAAATTGTTTTCGTCTAAATCCCATTTTAATGGATTGTCTATAATGTATTTACGGATATTATTTAATGATTTATCATTACGGATAATGTGGTCATAAAATGATCTTTGCCATTTGAATTGTACCAATCCATTTTGATGTATTGACTTTGATGATGTGGTTTTGAATACACCAATCAATTCCGATAATGATTTTATTTTTACCGTAGGGACAGGTCGCGACCTGTCCCTACATTTATTATCAAAGTTATTATCAATTACCAATATTCCATGAAAATGATTTGGCATAACTATAAATTCGTCCAAACAAACATAACCATATTGATTTTCCAACCATAACCATTGTCTTTTTACAATTTCTCCGTATTCATTTAAAATCATTTTTTCGTTTTCCATTCTCCCAAAATATGCTTCTTTCTCTTTCGTACAAATGCTTACAAAATAATATCCTTCTTGTGAATAATCATAATCTTTTAACCTGTTTAATTTACGATTTTTTAATTTAGGTTGCAACATACTAATTACTCCAAAAACTCAGTTTTTGTTTTACAGCCCATTTTTCAAAGGCATACGCAATTTCTGCTAAATCATGTTTTTGAATAAGATGATTATGCTCATCTAGTTTTCTTTCTCCGGTCTTTTCGTCAATCTCATAAATCTCTTGTCCGGAATTATCTTTCCCTGAATTTTCTGAAACTGCCATAAAAATAGGATAATCTTCAACTTTCGGGTTTATTTCATCATCCCATTTTTGAACAAACAGAACAGATGTTTTTGTTCCCGTATGTGGTTTAAAAGTATTTCCATCAAGACCAATAACTGCAAGCAGTCTTGCTCTTTCCATAATAAAATCTCTGATTCTCTCATCAGAAGTATTATTAAATCTTCCTTGAGGTAACACAATTGCCATTCTTCCACCATCTTTTAGAAAATCTAAATTTCTTTCAATAAACAAAACATCTCTTGAAATTTTATTTATTTTCTTCCCTTTGTTAAAAGCGACATCATAGTTTGAAATAAGACGACTATCTTTTATATCTCCTGCAAAAGGAGGATTTGCCATTACCATATCAAATTTAAATTCTTTCGGATTTTTTGGGTCTTTTGCTAAATCAAGAAGTCTTTGATAGCCATCATTATATGTTCTCATCCATTCTCTATCTTTTTGTTTTTCCGCCCATCTTGTATAGTCTAAACTATTAAGATGTAAAACATTCGTCCTCCCATCTCCTGAAATCATATTCAGTGTTCTGGCAACTCTTACAGATTTTTCATCAAAATCAATCCCAAAAACTTTATTTACATAGTCTTTTTGTTCAGAGGAAAGTTTCTGATTAGAAAAATTAGCAAATTGAGCTTTACCCTGATTTACAAGTTTTTTCCAAACATTAAAAAGAGTATGAACCGTAAAACCACAACTACCGCAAGCAGTATCAATCATATATTCATTTGGTTGCGGATTTATCATATAAACAGCCATATCAATTACATTTCTCGGAGTAAAATATTGCCCTTTTGCTCCTTTGGCTGATTTGTTTACAAGATATTCAAAAGCCTCATCAATTACCTGAAGATTAGAATTAAAAAGTTTTACATTTTGCAAAAAACCAACACAAATTTGCAAATGATTTTCATCTGTAATCTTAAGAGGTTCTCCTTTTTCAAAAATACCAGGCCACTTATCTTTGGCTTTATTAAATAATTTATTAATTACTTCTTTGGTATGATGTGCATCTCCACGACTTCTAAATTCTAATTTTCTAAAACCATCATTGCCAATATTAAGCAACAACAATTCTTTTTCTGTCAATCTGGGATTATCTTTCTTTGCTTCTTTTAAAAGAACTTCTATTGTAACTCTGTCCTCTGCGCTTTCCATTTCATCAAAAAGTTTTGTAAAAATGAGCTTGAAAACTTCTTCAAAAACATCAACACCGGCATTAGACAATACTTCGTCTTCCATTTCTTCAATCAAAGATTTTAGAGACTTTCTTTCTTCCGAAAGTCTATCTTTTTGCATTAACTCAAAATATGTAAATATCTCATTTTTTACATCATCAATTGTTTCTGTTGCTTTTGGTATATCTGAAAGTGGCTCAAAGTAATTTGGGTCAAGTCTTTCATAACAATCAATATCAACACCATTTGTCCAAACTGCAAGCGGGGCACCTGTTGCATTTGTATAACTTTTTAATTGATCTTTACCATCTTTTGCTTTATGTTTCTTCATTTCAAGAACACAGTAAACACTTGTTTTATCTATTTTATTAAGAATGACAATATCAGCAAGTTTCTTTTCTCTTCCAAAATTAACGGTAAATTCTACTTGTATCAAATCTAAAGAATAATCATATTCATTGATGAGTTTATCAATCATCAATTGTCTTACAATCTCTTCCGGTTTAACTTGAATATCCTTTTTTCTTTTCAAGCATTTAAGAAAATACTTGCCATTTTTCTCAAAGATATTTTTTTCAATTCTATCAATACTTTCAGATGAAAAAATTATCAGGTCGTATTTGCCAGTAGATTTTATTAATTGTAATATTTGTATATTATTCATATTAACCCCTATTTATATAGTTAAAGCTATTCTCATTTTATGGAGTTTATCAAATTTTATACTCTTAGAAAAATATTTTTTGAATTGAGGATAAAACAGGTATATATCTTTATAATTGGAGAATGATAAAATTGTTAATTTTTGCAATGTACCTTCTGCAAATTTGAATTTCTTAATGAAGGAGAACTTTGCGTGAAAGCTGAACTTTACCTTGTTCATCAATCCCTAATACTTTAACCTGGATTGTTTCTCCAAGTTTTACTTCATCTTCCGGAGTTTTCACTCTATAATTGGCAAGTTGTGAAATATGAAGCAAACCATCTTTACCGGGTAAAAGCTCAACTATTACTCCAAAAGGAAACATCCGTGTGATTTTTCCAGTATAAACTTTGCCAACTTCAACTTCTTCTATTATACCTTCAATTATTTTCTTAGCAGCTTCAGTTGCTTCCCAGCTATCTGCACTAATCGTCACTCTACCTTCATCCGAAATCTCTACCTTTGCTCCTGTCTTTTCTGTTATATCTCTTATGACTTTGCCACCAGGACCTATTACCTGACCTATTTTGACCTTAGGTACTGTTATAATGCTAAGTTTTGGAGCATAAGTTGAAATTTCTTCCTTTGGCTTAGATATTACAGAATTCATAATTTCAAGGATTTTAATTCTTGCTTCTTTTCCAGTCTCAAGTACGCGTTCAATTACATCAAGCTTAAGTCCCTTAGTTTTAATATCAAGCTGAATTACATTTAATCCTTCTTTAGTACCTGCAAGTTTGAAATCCATATCACCAAGATGGTCTTCTTCGCCAATCATATCTACAAGTATATCGTCCCCAACAAGTCCAATTGACATTCCGGCAACATGCGATTTTATTGGAATACCTGCATCCATTAAAGCAAGTGAGCCACCGCATACAGTTGCCATTGACGAACTTGCGTTTGAGCTAAGAATATCAGAAACAAGCCGTATAGTATAAGGGAAATCATCTGCTGAAGGAATTACCGGTTCAAGTGCATGTTCTGCAAGAGAGCCATGTCCTATTTCTCTTCTCCCTGGACCCCGAAGGAATCTAACTTCTCCTACAGAAAATGGAGGGAAATTATAATGAAGCATAAAACTTTTATATGATGTACCTGTAAGTTCCTCTATTTTTTGCTCATCCATTACAGTCCCAAGAGTTACCGTAGATAAAGATTGAGTCTCTCCTCTTGTGAATAAAGATGACCCATGAGTTCTTGGCAACAAACCGACTTCACAAGATATAGGTCTAATTTCTTCTAATGTACGACCATCCATACGAGATTTATCTTCAAGAATTGATTTTCTCATACTATCTCGTTTTATATTTTCAAATTCTTTTATTACATCGCCTTTTTCATATTTTCCTTCTTCGGAAGGCTCTCCGGAAAACTCTGCAATAATTTCATCTTTGATTTCATAAAGTTTTTTACGTCTCGGTAATCGGTCTTTAATTTTAAGTGCAGATTCAATATTAGTCAGGAATTTATTTTCTATAAGTTTTTTTAATTCTTCCAAAGGCTCATCAACTTTCCAATCCATTGAACCATCAGGAATTTGTTTTTGAAATTCTAGAAGTTTTTGAACCTCAGAGACCCCAAATTTCAAAGCACTAACAATAGTATCTTCCTTAATCTCTCTGCATTTTGTCTCTATCATAGTTACTCCCTCTTCAGAAGCCACTACTATAAGATTAAGATTGGATTCTTCTCTTTCGCTTGTAGTTGGATTTAATATGAAATCATCGCCAATTAAGCCAACTCTTACGGCTCCTATTGGACATTGAAATGGAATATCAGAAGCCCTCAATACAAAAGAAGCTCCTAATATTGCCAAAACATCTGCATCATTTTCTCTATCCGAAGATAAAACACTTCCAATTACTTGCACAGGGATGTTCCATTCTTTTGGGAAAAGAGGTCTTATAGAACGGTCTATAAGTCTTGAAGTTAAAATTTCTTTGCCGGTAGGTCTCCCCTCTCGTTTAAAGAACCCACCTGGTATCATACCAGCGGCATATTTCCGCTCCGAATAATCACAAGTTAATGGAAGGAAATCGGGTGGATTTTCAGGTGGATTTTCGTCTCTACAAACCGTAACAAGAACAATTGTATCCCCATATCTGACAGTACACGAAGCACCTGCCGAAATCGCTAATTTACCTGTCTCTATAGAGAGGTCTCTTCCACCAAAGTTAATATTCATTTAAGTCTTCTTATACCAAGAGATTTTATTACCTGTTCGTATCTACTTGATTCTTTCCTTGAGAGATACTTGAGCAATTTTCTCCTTTTCGCAATCATCATAAGAAGACCTCTCCTTGAGTGTACATCCTTCTTGTGTGTTGCCAAATGAGCAGCTAAGTTACTTATCCTGCCCGTAAGCAAAGCAATTTGTACATCAGGAGAACCTGTGTCTTTTGAATGAACTCCATACTTTGTTAGAACTTCTTGCTTTTTCTCTTTCGTTATCATTTTCTCAAACGTAATCAACTTTAATCACTTGTCAAGTTTTTTTAAAATTGTATCTCTTTTTTTATACTGTAATTCGTCTTTTTCCGGATAATTGAGATTGAAATGAAGACCTCTTGACTCTTTGCGTATGAGTGCACATTCTATCACGAGTGAAGCAACAGTTACTACGTTTCGTAACTCAATTAATTGAAAAGTAGCAATAGCCTGTCGTAGAGGCGATTTATAAGCTATTTCTATGTATTTATGATAAAGCTCTTCTATTTCAGATTTATATTTTGAAATTTTATTTTTTGCTTCTTGCAATTCCTTATTATTTCTTACTATTCCGACTTGTTCCCACATTAAATTTTTAATTTGCAATAAATAATCTGAAATTACTTTTTCTTCAAGATGATTAGAAGATTTATCTGTTAATTTACTGTTTGTAGATTGCATACTATTTTCTAAATCTTCAATCTTTAATTTTTCAATTTTGGAATCCTTGACCATTGATTTATCTACCCTATGAGCAAAAACAACAGACTCTAAAAGCGAATTTGAGGCGAGTCTATTTGCACCATGAACTCCTGTGCAAACTGCTTCACCAGTCGCATAAAGACCTGGTATATTAGTTTTTCCTTTCATATCTACAACGATACCACCACACACATAATGGGCTGCAGGAACAACTGGAATTGGCTCTTTCGTCGGATCTACCCCCAAATCACAACAATGTTTATAAATATTTGGAAATTTGTCTATTATTTTACGAGCTCCAAAACCGGTAATATCAAGTAAAACATAGTCATCTCCTTTTTCCTTGAGTTCCGAATGGACGGCTCTTGCGACTATATCTCTCGGAGCTAATTCTTTTCTGGAATCATATTTCTCCATAAAGGCACAACCGTCTTTGGTTTTTAATATTCCTCCCTCTCCCCTCAAAGCTTCTGATAAAAGAAATGCACGACCATTAATTTTCTTGCCGTAAAATGAAGTCGGATGAAATTGAATGAATTCCATATTTGCAACAGGTACTCCTGCTCTATAAGCCATTGCTATACCATCACCAGTCGCAATACCAGGATTGGTTGTATGCAAATAGATACTCCCTATTCCGCCGGTCGCAATGATAACAGATTTTGCAAGAAAGGGAAAAAATTCATTCCTATTGGTATCAAAACCCCACACCCCTATACACTTACCGTCTTCTATAATTAAATCTATTGCAAGACAATGTTCAAGTAAATCAATTCCATTTTTATGAACTTCTTTAATCAATACTGTTTCAATTGCTTCTCCTGTACGGTCTTTTGTATGGATAATTCTTCTCGCTGAATGCCCTCCTTCTTTTCCAAGGTCAAATTCAGATTTATGAGATTTTGTAAATTCAACACCCATTTCGCTGAGTTTAGCAATTCTATGAGAGGCATCGGTAGCCATTATCTTCACAGCATCAGGATTACAAAGCCCTTCACCTGCAAGTAATGTATCTTTTATATGAGATTCTATGGAGTCAGATGGAGATATAGCGGCAGCTATTCCTCCCTGAGCGTAATTTGTATTTGTTTCGTTGCTTTCTTTTTTTGTAATAACAGTTACTCGCCCATAAGCTCTAGCATCAAGAGCAAATGTAAGCCCTGCAATTCCACTTCCTATAACTAAAAAGTCGGTCTGCATATTACTTCATTCTTCGTTATTTCTTAATCGGAACTTTTGAATGACTTTAATTTATCCACAAAGTAATCAAGTTCTTCACGAGTGCGTTTTTCTGTTACTGCTATTAAAAGTTCATTGGTTTGTTCTTTGTAAAACTTACTTATTGGAACTCCTGCAAAAATATGTTCTTTAATTAAACTTTGAACAATTTGAGATGCCTCTATCGGTGTATGAATAAGAAACTCATTAAAAAATGGGGTCTGATAAGACAAGTCAAATCCCGGTATTTCGGAAATTCTTTTAGCAAGATAATGTGCCTTCTCATAACAAAGTTCACTAACTTCACGAATTCCTTGAGCTCCCATTATGGTAAGATATACGCAAGTAGCAATGCTACACAGTCCTTCATTCGTGCATATATTTGATGTTGCACGTTCTCTTCTTATATGTTGCTCACGTGTTTGAAGTGTCATAACAAAACTTCTTTTACCTTCTATGTCCTTTGTTTGTCCAATTATTCTTCCCGGCATCCTACGAATCCATTCTCGACGTGTAGCAAAAATTCCAAGTCCGGGTCCTCCAAAAGATTGAGGTATTCCAAGAGACTGCCCTTCAGCTACAACAATATCTGCACCCAAGTGCTGGTTAGCACCCCAGTCACCCGGTGGGGCAAGCATTCCAAGAGAAGCTGGAAGTGGAATTCCTATATAAAGTGCATTATTCTTATGGATTAAAGCCCCAAGTTCTTCAACTTGCTCAAGCACTCCAAAGAAATTAGGATGCTGAACTACAACACAAGACACATCGCCTTTTTGCAATATATCCTTAAGAGCATTTATATCCGTACACCCATTTTGCAAGGGCACGATGCATAGTGCTTCTACTCCAAGATAAGTCTCAAGACATTGTATATACGACGGATTAACTCCCTCGGATATTAAAATTTTTCCCTTTTTTATGAAGCGTGCCATATAGCAAGCCTCGGCAAGTGCCGATGCTCCATCATACATTGATGCATTTGCAACTTCCATTCCCGTAAGCTCGCAAATCATTGACTGGTATTCATAAATTGTCTGAAGTGTTCCTTGAGACGCCTCAGCTTGATAAGGAGTGTAGGCAGTGTAAAACTCCGGTCTTCTTATCACATAATCAACTGCCTGAGGAATATAATGGTCATACGAACCAGCCCCAAGAAATGAAATAGCTTTATTCGTACTTATATTACTATCTGATAATCCCTGCATCAGCTTTTTGATTTCAAGTTCTGATAAAGCCGACGGCAACTCAAGAGATGTTTTAAGTCTTAAATGTTCCGGAATTGGAGAAAGAAGAGCATCAAAATTTTTGACTCCAATTCGCTGGAGCATCTCGTTCCGTTCTTCAACTGTATTAGGTATAAATCTCATTTTTACCTCACTTTACTTCACACTGGGTAGATGAAAGCCTCTGCTCTCATCTGGTTGAAGCGAGGGCTTCAACCTACCCGTTTTTTGTTCACTTTTTCTTCTACCGCACTTTAGTGCAGGGTAGAAAACCCTTAGCTAAAGCTGGGTAGAAGTTTCTCAGGAATGCCCCCGAGTCATTCATAGAATTCCTTAACCCGTTCATAAAACTCCACAAGTGTCATGCTGAATTTATTTCAGCATCTCTTAAAAATCTTCTTCTTTTGAGAACCTGTCCTGAATTTATTTCAGGATTCCGAAACAAGTTCGGAATGACATTTTTTTTACGAAACTTCTCAAATCATTCATTCTTTTTTCATCGTATATTGTACCTCGTAGCGAACCTTCATTTGCCGAGTATTTTTTTAACCTCGGACGCTACTATCCTCATTCATTCCTTTGCTTGAACTCATCGAACCATTCATAAATTTCTTTATCTCGGATATCTCTTTCTCTGCTTAAGTTCAAATTAATAAAAATAGAAGCAATAGCTACAATAAATCCGATAATACCAACCCAAAATCCCCATTTAGAAAATTTCCCTAATTTGCTTGCTTTTTTTAATTCTTTATTTACTGGATTAATAATTTCTCTTCTAATAGAATCCATACTTTTCTCAATAGATTCAACATCTTTTAATCGTACACGTAAATCATTTATAATATTCAAGATCGGATTCAAGATATTTGGGGCAAGCATCGTACGTAGTTTTTCTATTTCTTTAGTAAGTGAATTTAGTAGTGCCTTTAGTCTTGTTGAGAAAGGCATTCCATCCTTTATTTCTACTTCTTGATCCTCAGTTAATAATGTTATTTTGTTAATGCAATCAACATCTAAAGGTGGTGGTAGAGAATCGTATGCTTCTATTTGGACAATATGAAAAAACTTGTTAGCTGAATTCTGTAAGGCATGAACACGGATAAATCTTGCTGAAATTTTATGTGGAAATTTGAACTCCTGCCAACCATTAAAACCGGAATCTCCTGTGTCGTAGTGTACAATCCAATTCTTATGATCAATAGATGTAAGAAGTCTGTATTTGTATCTTCTTAAAGCTCGTTGTGTTCTTCCACCTCCAAGATTGTCCCATAAAAGAAAACGTATTGTATGTAAATCATAAGATTTTTCTAAATCAACTGTCAATGTAGATGGCCATTCCGTACAGGCAAATCCGGTTTTATTGTCATCATATTTAGTTACATTTCCATCAGTTGCCTCTCCCTTATTAGTCCACTTTTCCTCAATTTGCTTATGTAATGCAATGTTTGCCATTTTTATCTTATTTTATCATCTCACAAAAAACACAACTCTGCAGGTCTCCCCTACTCCTGAGTTACAAGCTTCTCGTATTCTTTATCTGTCAAGAGTGTTTTCAACTCTTCAAGGTTTGACATTTCTATCCTTATCATCCAGCCCTCTCCATACGGCTCGTTATTCACGGTTTCAGGTACAGTAGAAAGCTTTGCGTTTACTTCTACTATTTTACCGGTTACAGGTGCATAAATATCGGTAACTGCTTTAACTGCTTCTATGGTTCCAAAAGGGCTTCCTTTTTCAACAAGCGAGCCCACCGGAGAAAGCTCAACAAAGACAACATCAGATAGCTCTGACTGTGCGTAATCACTTATTCCACAGGTTATAATATTATCTTCTACTCTCACCCATTCGTGAGTTTTTGCATACTTTAAATCCTCTAATATTTTCATATTTCCCTCCTAATTTCCGATATGGTATATTTACGCTTTTATTATGTCAAGAGTAATTTTTCTTGGAGTCTCTTTTTTTCAGATAGCACTATTTAAAATCAGCTTTTAGCGTGTTCTCGTATTTCATCATAGTCCTTACTTAAGCAGGATGATTTTCTTAGTTTTGCTTCTCTTGCCAATTTCAAACTTACAAAAATAAATTCCATTTGCTAACTCTTTGGTATTCAGTTGCACTTCATGCTTTCCTTCGTTTCTTACACCTTCATCAATCGTTTTAACAATTCTTCCGATAACATCATAGAGCTTAATAGATACACTTGTTCTATCAGGTAATTCGTATGAGATTAAAACATTCTCTCGTATCGGAGTAGGCAAATAATCAATTTCAAATGTTAGTTTATTCTGCTCCTCTACCTCCCAAGTATGAGAATAGACAATTCTTATGCAGAAATCAAAATAAGTACCATAAAGCTCATTGGTAGTATTCCAAGTTACCATAGAGTTAGTACCATAAGAGCGGTTATCTATTGGAAGGTTACTATCCAACCCTATTCCCGGACCAATTAAACCTTCTGTGAATTTTGCTACAACCCAGAAATTACTATCTGTAGTCATACAAGATGACGCAGAGTCTCCTTTTATAGTTACCCATTCTGATGATGAAGTTGCAGAAACATTTGAAATCTTGAATTTTTGGTCGCTAAGGTTAGGTTCCGTTGCACTACCTCCGAAAACACCAACCCACTCAAGAGGAATATCTTTAATACCTATCAATAATTTTACTTTCTTTATATAAAATGGTGAACTCAAGTATGGAGTGAATCTAACAGCCATACAATCTTTATCGTTATTTGGATTCTGAATTGCTCCGTTAGGACATTCTGCTTTGCCATCATCATATACAATCTCTCCGTTTTCATAACTGTGTGAAATCTGTGATAAAGTATCATTGGCAGGAACCTCATCCCCGACGAGAAATGTAACAAAAATAATAACATAACTTTCATTATAAAGAAGAGGAGTCCAATTAGCAAATGTAAGAGATTGTGTAGTACTTGAATCTAAATCGGCAACTGTTTGAGAATCCACATAAACAGGATTGCCAAGATGGTTTGTTATAGTGCATTTTACTTTAAATGTTTCAGTATTAAGCCCTATATTTTTTGCCGTAGCTTTTATTTGATAAGATGTGTCCACCCATACTTCTATTTCCGGACTTTCTATTGAAGATATACAAACATCGTGGCTAACTGGAATCCAACTAACATACACGGACTTTGCAAATTCGCCATCTGTGTAAAATACCCAATTACTTAGTGTATCATAAAAACTATGTTCTTGAGAAGCATTATCTGATACACAAAAAGGACTTCCTGATGAAGTATCTCCAGGCAATATAGAAAGCCAGAAATTCCCCGAATCAATTTTTACCGAATCAGCTCCGAGATTATGTATTGTTTCAACAGGGAGATTTTGAGCAGTTAGATTTTCGGACTCATAGAGAATAGAGTCTCCGCTATTGTTATAGATTCTGAATTTAAACTGGTTTGTAACCCATGCTCCACTATTATAAAATATATTTTTTACTTTTTTAATCCAAAAAGGATACTGTATTTGCGGGAAGTCGGAGATTTGAAAAAAAGTTGCTCTTTCCGGATCTGTCGAAAAGTAAGCTGGAGTTCCGTTATAATAAATTAACCAATCTTTAGTTTTCTTGTTTTTTGAAGTAACTGAGCTATGGGCATCTGTCCCTATCCAATTTGCTTTTATTATTTTATTTTTCGTTTTGCCTGTATAGTCAGCAAAACAATAAATTGCAATTACCATACTCATAACAAAAAATATAATTCTTCTCATTTTTCTCCTGTTTTTATTGAAATCCTAATTACATTAAATATAATCCTCAAAATACTCTTTGGCAAGTTTTAAAAAACTTAGGAAGTAATTTTTCTTGACGAGAATATATTTTGATATTAAGATAGAAAAGCTTATGAATGAAGAAATAACCACCAAACTTCAAAAGCTTAAAGAAAGAGCTGATGAAGTAGGTAAATTGCTTTCTTCTCCCCAAAACATAAAGGATAAAAAGAAATTCGTTTCCTTATCTCAAGAATATAGTGAGCTTCAAAAAACTGTTGGATTATGGGATAGATACCAAGACGTTCTTCGAAGTATCAAAGAAGATGAATATATATTAGAATCAAAAGATGAGGAGCTCAAAAGCATTGCGGAAGAAGAGCTTCAGGAATTTACCGTAAAGAAAGAGCAATTAGAAAAAGATATTTTAGAATGCTTAATCGTCAAAGACCCGAATGACAATCGTAATATAATAATGGAAATAAGACAAAGTGCCGGTGGAGATGAGGCATCTCTTTTTGCGAACGACCTCTTCAGGATGTATTCAAAATACGCAGAACGAAAAGGATGGAAGATTGAGATTTTATCTTCTCATATTACTTCAGTCGGAGGATTTAAGGAAATTATATACTTTTTGAAAGGGAAAAATGTCTATAAAGATTTGAAATACGAGAGCGGTGTTCATAGAGTCCAGAGAGTTCCTACCACAGAATCTGCAGGAAGAATTCATACATCAACGATTACCGTATGTGTACTTCCGGAAGCTTCACAAGTAGATATAACAGTTGACCCAAAAGATATAAAATTGGAAACTTTTAGATCCGGAGGAGCTGGAGGTCAAAATGTAAATAAAGTATCAACAGCCGTCAGACTTATTCACACTCCCACAGGTACAACTGTCGTTTGTCAGGATGAGCGTTCTCAATTTCAAAATCGGGAACGTGCAATGCGTATCTTGCTTGCAAGGCTTTATAAGGATAGACAAGAAAAACATGATGCTAAAATTCGAGATTCTCGAAAAAAACAAGTAGGAGAAGGTGATAGGTCTGAAAAAATAAGAACTTATAATTATCCGCAAAAAAGAATAACCGACCATCGAATAAATCTTACACTCTACAGACTTGACTCCATCCTCAATGGAGAGATTGATGAGATAATATCAAAACTTAAAGAATCTCAAAAACTTGACATATAATTAAAATTTATCTAATACAAATTTTAAAACATTGAGTATGTGATAGCCCTCTTTTGCACTTCTTATAAATATGGCAAAAACATTCGCTTGTCAATTTGATGATACGTCAAAAAATTTTTCTAAAGAGATAAGAGGAATTCTTGTTCAAACAACTCAAATCCTTAAAAATAATCATTTCAAAAATCCCTCCAAAGAAGCAATTATACTCGTAGCTTGTGCATTGAAAATAGACAAAATATCTCTCTATCTTCATTACAACAAAATTTTATCAGATTTAGAGCAAGCTTCTATATCCAAACTCCTCGCAAGAAGACTTGAGCACGAACCACTGGAATATTTAACAGGACAGGTAAATTTTATGGGAATTGATTTTATGATTGAACCTCCGATTCTTATTCCAAGACCAGAGACTGAAGTTTTAGTTGAAACTCTTGTGAAATTAGCAAAAAGTAGAAACGATTCGCAAACCGCTCCTACCATAATATTTGATATAGGAACAGGTTCCGGAATAATCGGAATAACAAGTTTAAAGTTTTTACCCAACGCAAGAGTTTACGCTTCAGATATAATCGACCTCCACCTTGCCAAAAGAAACGCAATTAAACTTTCCACCTGTCATTCCTTTACTTCCGCTCAGGACAAGTCTGAGCCCACCTGTCATTCTGAACCCTTCGGCTGTCATTCTGAACGAAGTGAAGAATCTCAATTTTTGCCTCAGGATAAACTCCGTGAAGAATCTCGCGGTTGTCAGAGTAAGCCCCGTAAAGAGTCTAAACTTAAAATATCTGAAAGAATAAGTTTTTTAAGAAGCGATTTACTGCAATCATTTAAAAGAAAAGCAGATTTCATTGTATCAAATCCTCCTTATATTTCGAGTTCTGAAATACCCTCACTTCAGCCGGAAATAAAGTTATTTGAATCACATACCGCATTAGATGGTGGAGAAGATGGACTATTCTTTATTAGAGAACTAATAAGAACTTCCGGAAATAACCTTAAGAAAAGCGGAATGCTCTTGTTAGAGATTTCCCCGGAGCAAACTGATACTATAGGAAAAGAAGCTCTAAAGTATTTTGAATCTGTAGAGTTTATAAAAGATTTTTTTGGAAGAACAAGGGTCTTCCTTGCTAAATATCCAAAAACAGGAACATACTTTTAATCCCATTGGATACTCTCGATTCTCTCGCACTTAAAAACTTGACGAAATATAATTCTATAATAAGCTTTTTAAAAATAAAAAAACAAAATGCTCTTAACTCAATCCGTAATATACAACAATAATTATACTCTGAATAATGTAGAGGCGAACTCACGTGTTCGCCCAAATCATCAAGGCAGACACACAGGTCTGCCCCCTACATCTTTTTATCCCTTTAACCACAATTATTATTCAAACCAAGCCAAGGAGACACTATGAAAAGAATATTTAGTTTTATCTGGATAATTACAGGAACACAATTTATTGTGTCCACACTCGCAATTGCACAGACACCTAATACTTTGTGGACAAAAACTTACGGAGGAGCTTCTTCTGATAAGGGTTGCTCTGTTCAAGAATGTATAAATGGAGGTTTTATAATCACAGGAAGGACAAGGTCTTTTGGTGCTGGCGATTATGATGTCTATCTTATAAGAATAGATGCAAACAGTGATACTCTGTGGACTAAAACTTATGGCGGAAATGGTTGTGATGAGGGTTATTATATTCAAGAATGTACAGATGAGGGCTTTATAATTACAGGAGCAACAACGTCTTTTGGTGCTGGCTCCTACGATGTCTATCTTATAAGGACAGATTCAAATGGTGATACACTATGGACTAAAACTTATGGAGGAACTACTGATGATTGGGGCTGTTCTGTTCAAGAATGTACAGATGAGGGCTTTATAATTACAGGAGCAACAACGTCTTTTGGTGCTGGCTTTTCTGATGTCTATCTTATAAGAACAAACGCAGATGGTGATACACTATGGACTAAAACTTATGGAGGAACTACTGATGATTGGAGTAATTCTATAGATAAATGTACAGAAGGAGGATTTGTAATTACAGGAACAACAAAGTCTTTTGGTACTGGCTCTTCTGATGTCTATCTTATAAGAACAAACGCAGATGGTGATACACTATGGACTAGGACTTATGGTGGAACTAACAATGATGAGGGATGGTCTGTTCAGGAGTGTGCAGGAGGTGGTTTTATAATCACAGGAATGACAAGGTCTTTTGGTGCTGGCTCCTATGATGTCTATCTTATAAGAACAAACACAGATGGTGATACTTTGTGGACAAGAACTTATGGTGGAACTTGTTGTGAGTATGGCAATTCTGTAGATAAATGTACAGAAGGAGGTTTTATAATTACAGGAATGACAACTTCTTTTGATGATGGTTATGAAAATGTCTATCTTGTAAGGACAAACTCAGATGGTGATACACTATGGACACAAATTTACAGTGGAATTGGTTGTGCTTGGGGATGCTCTGTTCAGGAGTGTGCAGGTGGTGGCTTTATAATCACAGGAATGACAACGGCTGGCAATAGTGATGTCTATCTTATAAGGATTTCCGAGACAGGAGTGGAAGAAAGAGATTGCTTCACTGACGCTCACAATGACAGGTTGGAAGTATATCCGAATCCGTGTAGCAAAAAAACCGTTATTCCTTAAACGAAAATCGTAACGATTTACGATTAACAATTCATGATATATCAGGTAGAATGATTAAAAGTCTTTATTCCGGGACTCAAGAAAAGGGTGAGCATACAATTCTCCTAAATAATGTAGTGACATGCCATGGCATGTCACTATCTGTAGGCATTTATTTCATCAGATTTGAAACAGATGATTTCAAGATAACAAAGAAATTTACAATAATTCGTTAATCGTGCTTGGTACTATGGAGTGCGACAACGATGTTGTTGCATTGCAAAATCACCGATTTTGCACTCCCAAAAAAAACACTCCGAAAATAAATGTAGGGGCGAACCCACGTGTTCGCCCAAATCATCAAGGCAGACACACAGGTCTGCCTCTACATCAACGATAGTAGGAACACGATTCATCGTGTCCGATTCGGATTTGATAAATCAAATCCCTACAAGACCTCTTACAAACATATAAAAAATTTGGGAAAATTTCTAATTCTTTATGGCAAAACTCCTGTCATGCTAAATAAAATAAAGCATCTGTGAGATTCTTCGCTAACGCTCAGAATAACAACTTAATATGTAGTGCTTTGAACTTGTGTTCAAGCCATAAGCAAAAGCAAACTTATGCACTTAAAAAACCATCGCCATATCATTGTAGAAATTTCAAATGAATAAAACACAAATGGGTAGAGTAGGGGCAATTGCCCCTATCTAACCCCCACGCAGAAGCAAGCTTCTGCACTCCAAAATAATGAGCATCTACTGACTATTACCAAATGCTTTCTTGACACCGAAAAATTCACCTACCCATTCTACTGAATAAAGAACGGGTTTTCCATGCATTTCAAGTGCTGAACAAAAATGGATTTTTATTAGCTCCCACTCAAACTTCTTTTGCCATGTTTCCGGAGCATCCAGCACTTTCCTTTTAAAGTGATGAAGAACCTTACTGAACTGTTGTTCGCCAACTCTTGAAAGATCTATAATTAGCATTTCTTTTCTTGCCAAAATTTGAAGATTAGTGTTTAATGGATAATATAAAGCAATTATGAAAGGTCCCGGAGTTTCTATACCTTTTATTTTCCCCAGTATTAATTCTGCTCTAAAATAATCATAATTGCTGATAAAAAAGTCATCGGTTGTTGTAGAATCTTCAAGTTTATTTTCCAATGTATCACTTACCTCAAGTGAAAGAGGCCAATAGGTAATATTCACATTCTCCTTAACGATACCACCTATTTCTCTATAATCCTCATATTTTGTATGACTGTGAAGGCTACGATAAGCCCTATGCAACATAGCATATCGTCTAAATTCTTTCTCGGTATCCGGTTTTGCAGAAAATAACATATATGAATAAAGTCCGTATCCCGCTTCTTCGGCTTCTCCTTTAAGTAGATAGTCTCGACAAGTTATTTTTATTTCAGGACGAGCTTTTTTGGGAGCTCCGGCACATCCATAAAATAAGACACCTAAAGAATATAAAACCGAATAAATAGCAATAATTAAAACACTGTGTCGTTTTGTCATATTATTCCTTTCTTTTGTTTTTGTTATTCCTTTTTTTTGTTAACAAACTAAATATCAAATACGCAAAACAGAATAAAAACAAGAATATTATTACATACACATAATCTGGCGGTCTATTAGGTGGCAAGAAAAATATATAACCAACCAAGATTGTAAAAGGAATGCTAATAAAAAGAGAAAATAAAAATCTAATCATTTACTTCCAGAATTATAATCAATCGTAATTATTTTCTATCTATTATTCTCGGCATTTAGGTCGTTTCGGAACACCATCTTTAAATTTAGAACTTTTTGTTCGTGTGATATCAAATTCATAAGTTCCCATTTTAAGATAAGAATGATTACCTACAGTGAAGTCATCAGAAACATATTCACAATAGATTTCTAACCGCAAAGGACCTTCGGTTAATTCATTGACCTTTTGTACCTCTAATATCCTGCCACAAGCTTTTCCTATACTTATCTGTAATGTCTTTAAGTGATGGTTACAATATCTGAGTAAAAGAGCAAAGGCAAGATTATGGAATTTGTGAATAAGGAAAATAGCTTTTTCTTTTTGACTCTTGCCAGAACCTTCAATAAAATA
>JAUVIV010000024.1 GCA_030592575.1 bacterium
ATTAGAGATTCAAGCTAAATGTGGAGGAGGAACTCCTGCTACTAGAATTGAACTCAAAGGATGGGGACTTTATAGTAAGTGAAAGAGTAGAAGAGTGAAAGTTTCTTGGGTTATAGCTTGATTTAACTAATTTTGATGAGATAAGCAAATCACACGGGGGAATGTATTGAGGTAAATTCTTGCATTCCCCTGATTTTTTTTAGAACTTAATTTTTTTCTTCTTAATTTCTATCCCAAAATTAGAAGCTTCCATAAAAATAATTGACATCTACCTAATATCAATTCAGATATTTGGTCAAGGAACAAGGCAAGAGAAGAAAGTATTTATTAGACAATTTGTGACTGGGATAGAAATTTATCCAGATAGGGGAGAGGCAATAGCAGGTTTTTATCCATTTCCACGAGTTGATGACTCGTTAAGCTCGGTATATCAACATTTCCGCAATCCTGCACTTTTAAATGCCGAAGGTGGGAGTTGAACCCACACCCCAGTAATGGGACAGCGTCCTGAACGCTGCGTGTCTACCAATTCCACCACTTCGGCATAATTACTACAAAAGAATAAGCTTCTTAGTATCTATAAATTTATCTGATTTAAGTTTTAAAAAGTAAATTCCAGGTGGTAAATTACTTCTATTATATGTAATTTTATGGTTTCCTACTTGGAATAACTTGTTTGCAAGGCAACAAACTTCTCTTCCTGCTATATCATACATATTGACACTCACTTTTTCAGCACCTGATAGATAAAAACTGAGAGACACAACGGAACAAGATGGATTAGGAAAAATAACAAAATTGCTTATTTTCGGATAAGTCACTAATTCCTCAACTCCCATACAAGGAGCCGATAGCCAAGTTGCCCATTCAATTGAACAGCAATAGAAATAATTCCCCATCCATGAATCCCTACATATCCATGAACCGGATGAAGTCCATCCACAACAATAAACTGCATGGAAAAGTGTCTTTTTTCCCATAACCGAGATGTAAATTCCATCTTTATCACAAGAAAAACCCTTTTTTGCCACTATATAACAAACTACAGGTCCTTCCATTATTCTACTTTTTATAATACTATCAACTTTTGGGTCTATTCCCCAATTCGTAGCTTTGACTAACATAGAATCCGGTAGATTGCATCCATCACTCCGTTGCCAGCTTCCATCAGGAACTCCATTTTCTACTATGAATTGAGCTGTATTATTAGAGGTATCACAAAAATCTATAAATCTTGCCGAAAGCCCGATAGACATATCAGGAGAATCATTAACAATTTTTATTCGTGATTCAAAAGCATTAAGATGAGCAACAATATCTCCAGATACTTCCTGAGCACTTCTGTGAACCGTCCAGTTATACCCGTTTACATCTCGCCAATCCCATTCCGAAGGCAACGAATCTTTTACCTGAGCAATTGACGTAGACAAAAAAGACAACATCATTATCCCAAATAAACATAATTTTTTCATTTTTTCCTCCCCACACAACAATAATCCCTAAACACAAATTCGTCAAGTTTTTTTATAATCCCCAACTTAAAACCAAAACCTGATATTGCATACATTTTAGGACATTTCGCCAATCAACCGAGACAAAACCACAGAATTATCGAGCAAAATCAAATACAAGCCCGTAAAGCCAAACAAAACCACTTTAAGGTGTAATACCATACACTCAAGTCGTTTGTGCACCAAAAAACCAACAAGATACGCTTCATCCCATCTCCAAAAAACCAAAATCACCAAAAAGCCCCAAAATCATTTATTTAACCACAGACACACCAAAAAGAAATTTATCTCTTATTATTTACATTTTCCGAGAAAAAGACGACGAATTGTCGCACGACTTTTTGTCGTAAGGTGGGATTGCTGAATTTACTTGACAAGAGAGGATTTATTTTGTATATCATTATGCGAATATGCCTATAATACATTAATGAATATATCTATTTATTTGAAGTTAGGAGTTGCGGTAATTTGCCTGTTTGATTTGGGTTGTGCTCCTGTGTATAATACAACTACTTCGGTTGCAAAGGACAGTAAGTCTCGTAAGGCAAAAGAGTCGAAGGTTCATTCAGGTGGAAAATCTGAAATTAAAGTTTTTCTCGGGGAAGTTTCTGATGCTGAATTAATCGGAAATAATTTGAAAGCAGAGAATGGGAATTCTGAGGTGGGGAAGGGGATAGTGAGAATTGTAAATGGAAATGTAAGCATTGGTGGGAAAGAAGTTTCTGCTTTAAGCTATCCAATAGAAATTTCTGCATCTAATGATATAATAGCATTTAATGGTAAAAGTTACAGAGGAAAATTCCTATTACACAAGCTTTCAAGTTCCAAAATTCAGATAATAAACAAGCTTAATATAGAAGATTATCTAAGAGGTGTAGTACCCTGTGAACTACGAGTAGGAGAAGTTGAAGCTTTAAAAGCTCAAGCAGTAATAGCAAGAAGTTTTGCATTATCCAAAATAAAAGGTGGAAAATACGATTTGAAAGCAACTGTAGAGGACCAGGTATATAATGGAATAGAAGCTGAAATTAAACGCACCGATAAAGCAATTAAGGAAACTCGTGGAATTGTATGTACATACAGAGGAGAAGTAATAGATGCAAGATATTCAAGTACTTGTGGTGGCAGAACGCAAGATGGAGATAAACCTTATCTTGAGAGTAGAGTTTGTCAATTTTGCAAATTTTCACCACATTATAGATGGAAAAGCGAACATCTATTATCGGATTTTGGCAAAGTAAGGTCTATAAGAATTTACAAAAAAGATAAATCCGGAAGAGTAGATATGATTAAGATTGTTAGCAACAAAGGAACTCAAGAAATAAGAGGGACGACATTCAGGGCAAAATTTGGACTCAAAAGTAGATTTTGCGATATAAGGATGAAAGGGAATAAGATACAAGTAACCGGCAAAGGATATGGTCATGGAATAGGATTATGTCAATATGGAGCTGTGGGAATGGCTCGTAAAGGATATAAATACAAGAGTATTCTTAAATATTATTACAAAAGAATAAAGGTGGAAAAAATATATTAAAAAATGCATATACTTATTTTGTTTCTAATTACCCAAGTTTCTAAAGGATTTGTGGTAAAAGATATAAACTTTCATGGGAATCATACTTTTTCAGATAAAAAGTTAAAGAAGGTCTTGCATACTACTTGCAAAGAATCTTATGATGAATTTCAAGCAAATATGGATAAGGGAAGAATATTAAATTTTTATAGGCAGTACGGTTTTAAAGATGTGCAAATCACAAAATGGGATAAGAGTATAGTTGATTTTGACCACAAGCTAATAAAATGTGATATATATATAGAAGAAGGATTAAGGACATATATAAAAGAGATTCAAATTGAAGGTAATACAGTTTTTGACACCAAAAAATTATCTAATATTATCAAATTAAAGGAAGAGGATCCATTGGACGAAGATCGTATTTTCATTGCGAAATATGCAATTATAGATCTCTATGCCGACAAGGGATATCCTTATACGGAAGTAGAGCATAAAGTAATTGATTCCGTAACTTACGAGGTAATACTTTGTTTTCAGATTAAAGAACATCAACTTGTTAAGTTTGGGAATGTGCAGGTAACAGGTAATAAAGATATAAGAATTGGAATAATCAATAGAGAAATTCCATTTAAGAAAGGAGATGTTTATTCGCCAAGAAAACTACATACTGCTCAGGCTCGTATTTATGGAACTGATTTATTTGAGGAAGTTAAGTTTAATTTAATAGGAATAGAAGAGAAAAAAAATGTAATTAATGTAATGTTTTTGGTAAAAGGAAGACCTCCAAGATGGGTATTGTTTGGAGGAGGATATAGCTCTCCTAATCGTGCATGGTTTAATACCGGATGGGGACATACAAATTTATGGAACAATGGACAAAAATTAGGAATATTAGGCAAGTATGAGCTTAATCCATTTAAGACAGAAGAATTACAAAAAATAGAGTTAAGTGTTACATATCATGAGCCATATTTTTTAGATACTCAGTTTAAAGCAGAGTTATCACCTTTTTACAAATTCTACAAAATACAAGAAGAATCCGCTGAATTAAAGCATACAGGTATAAAAGGAAGACTTGGTAGATATATTGGGGAATATATTCAGTCATTTCTTGTTTATAATTTAGAGAAAATTAGTAGTAAGGGAAACTTGGAAGAACCTGGAGGAGTAGTAAACTCTGCAATTTTCTCAATTTCATACGATACAAGAGATGATATTTTTTATCCCAGAATGGGAGGAGTACAATCTTTTTCTTATGAACAGGCAGGATTAGGAGGAGATTACAAATTCAAGAAATTTCTATTCAATTTTTCACTTAATTTTCGTTTTTTAAAGAATGTTATTGCATCAAGAATAAAATTTGGTGGTATATTAGGAGAAGCACCTTTAGAGCGAAAATTTGTTTTAGGTGGTATAAATGCAATAAGAGGGTATCCTGATATGCTATATCTTTCGGAAGAATGGAAAAACTGGATAGGACTTATGAATATTGAATTTCGTATTCCTGTTTGGAAAAATTTTGAACTCGCTTATTTCATTGATACTGGAAATATATGGGATGAAAGGAAAGATGTAACCACTAAAGAAATGAAATTTGGTACAGGATTTGGATTAAGATGCAGAACCCCGATAGGTCCTTTGCGGATTGATTACGGATACAGAATGTTAGAATCAGAAACGACAAAAGGACGAGTGTATTTTGGAGTCGGGTATATGTTCTAAAAAAATAAAATGAAAAAGAGAATAAAACTTTGGGTAAAAATCCTTATTGTACCAGTTCCCATTGGAATCTTTTTCATTCTTCTCTATAATGGATTTATTCTTGAGCGAATAAAGAATAGGCTTAATTCAAGCCCTTCAGTAAATATTGAACAAATAAAAGGCAATCTCTTTACATATATTGACTTAAGAGGAGTGAAATTCGGTGAAGGATTTACTGCTTCACGAATTTTGCTACATTACACCCCGATATCTATTATAAGAAAAAAGATAAAAAACATTGAAATCCAATCTTCTGTTATTGAATTGGGTGGTGATAGCACAGAGAACAATTCTATAGCTTCTCCTTTTGCCGTAGAATCTTTTACTTTGGACAACATATTGGTTTTGAATATTCCGGAAGTAGAAGCTCTTGAGTTTTACGAACTCATAGGCTCATTGAAATTAGAAAAGCAAGAAGAAAGGCAGATATTAAATATTGAACAAGGACAAGGAAATATAGAGATTAAAAACAAATCAATAAAAATCAAGGATATTAACGGGATAGTTTTTTTAGAGCAAGAGTTCATTAGGGTAAATGAATTATTTGTTGAAGCATTTGGAGGGAAAGTTAATATTTCCGGTATAAAAAGCCAAACTACAGACTCCCTTAATTTTATAATTAAAAGCTATGGAATTCAAGTTCAAGAAATCGTTGAGACTATAAATGGAATAGGAAAATTAGATGTCAGGATAGTAAAATCTAATGATACCTTGTCAATAAAAGGAGAAGCCCGACTTAGTAATGGGAAATATAAAAATCAGAATATTGGTGAGTTAACAACTGATATAGCTTTGTTAGATAAAGATTTAAATTTAAAAATAAAAGAATGGAAATTAAAAGATATGGATTTTCTGGGAGATGTTTATGTTAATTTAGATTCTATTCCTGTTTCATATCACGTTGTATTAATGGGAGAGCAAATAAATTTAGCAGAGTTTGCAAAAACAGTCTCCTCTGATCTGGATGGTAAAATAAAGATTGATGGTAAAGGAGAAGAATTTCAGTCTTCAATTGATTTATATGGAAGTATAGAAGATAAAAAAATAGAATCTATAAAAGCTCGCATTCTATATAGTCCTTCAAATATCAGTATCCCTTCGTTATCAGTAAAAAACGAAATAGGTACAATTGCGGCAAGTGGCAGCATTGGTATCGAGAAAATTAATCTTTCACTTATTGGTGCTGATGTAGAACTTGAACTGTTTTTACCACAAGCTTCAGGCGTGTCAAATTTTGAGCTTGTAATACAGGGAAACATTAAAAGTCCGGGTATTGTTGGGACGTTTTATATAAAAGATTTTAAATATGGTAAGATAAAGAGCAATTATTTCTCCGGGAATTTAAATCTTGATAACTTGCTTCCTCCAAATGGAGAAGGAGAAATAACTCTTGCAAATTTAGATTTGTACGGAAATAAATTCGAGAATTGCAAAGCTATATTTAACACAACTCCAGACAGAAGAATATACGAAATTAAAGCTTATAATGATTCTACAAATTTAGAAATCAAAGGTGACGAATACGAAGAAGATTTTATGATTCGTACTTTTTTGTTTTCTTCTCCCGATATACATATTTCAAACAATAAAAATATTGAATTTAGCTTTAAAAAAAACAGAGTTAATATCAAAGCTTGTGAGTTATTATTAAATAATTCTCTAATTAAAACAAAAGGATTGCTCTCAAAAAATAAATGTGCTCTTACAGTATCAGGTAAAAATTTAAACCTGAATAGCTTTTCTGATGTTTTGGAAGGAAGAACGTATTTTACTTGTAAACTTAACGGAAGTATGCAAAGACCCATAATTTCTTTGACTTCCGAAATAAATAACTTCTCTTATGCCGGTGCAGAAGCTGATAAAATATTTCTTATTTCAACATATAAGAACCATACTCTTTATATAGAAAGAGGAAATATTATCAAGGGAAAAGGTGCATTGAAAATATCAGGGAAACTTCCAATTGAAATTCCAGTTGCTACTTCAGATAAACCAATAAATATAAATTTAACTTTCTCAAATTTTGGTGAAGATATTTCTTTCCCATATCGTAAATTCGTAGAAGTAAAAGGAGGAAATATTAACGGAAAGTTGCAAATTAAAGGCAACTTTCAAAAACCAATATTCTATGGCAATTTGAGTTTTAATGGAGAAAGTATTAATCTAAAAGCTTTAGGAACAACCTTAACATCACCATTAGGAAAACTTAAATTTGAAAATAATAAGATACACATAACTTCTTTTGAAGGGAAAACACTCGATGGTTTTGTTAAAATGGCAGGAAGTATTCAAATTCCTGAAAAATTAGATATTGATATTTATGCAAAAAACACAAGAATAAGGTCGATTGAAGATGTAGATGCAGTGATATCAGCAAGTTTATCTTTAGAAGGCTCTGTCAAGAATCCTAAATTGAAAGGAAACATAGAAGTGAAAGAATCAATCATAACAATGCCATTTAAGAAACGGTCTTCGGTTGATCTGAAAAACCCTTGGAATTATGACTTAACAGTAAGTTTTCCTAATAAAGTCTGGATAAAAAATTCAATGGTTGATGCAGAGTTAGAAGGAGAAATTAAAGCAAGAAAAGAGAAAGAAGATTTCTTTCTGTCTGGTGATACCAAAGTAAAAGAAGGATATTTTTATTATTCATACAAAGGTATAAAATTATGGCCATTTAAGATTGAACGTGGAGAATTTGAATTCACAAACTCACCCGAGCTTAATCCCAAAATAGATATTTTTGCAACGACTCTGGTTAATTATACAGTTATAGATGAAAATGAAAGTGTAGATACACTTACAACAACTACAATACAGAAACAGGATACCATAAACCTTCAAGTAACCGGAACAATGAGAAATCCTGAGTTTACTCTTTCGTCTTATCCTCCTATGCTTACAGAAGATATAATAACTTTACTTTCACTTAATATGAAAGCAGGAGATTTATCAAAACTTCAAAAATCTCAATACGCTCAAACAGTAGGTCTTAAAGCAGTATCTTCCTTGATATTAAGAAAAATTGCTCTTGATGATTTAAAATCGCAAATGGGAGTGGATGTTTTAAGACTTGAGGCAGAATTATTTGGAGATGAAAAAACGGCAAGATTCAATGTAGGCAAATATGTACTTAAAGACCTTTACATAAGTTATACTAATGACCTTTTTTCTCCTTCCAAGCATAATTTTAAAGCAGAATATAGTCCATGGAAATATAGTTCTCTTGTTGGAGAGGCAACTGATGAAGGTGTCAAAACAGGAGTTCAATTTAAAATTAGATATTAGTGTCTTTTTATTTCATACTTACATTTCTGGGTATTATTGCCCTTACTTTCCTATTTAAAAAAGAAAGAACTATTCCAAAAATTCTAAGAATTTGTTCTTTCTTTCTAATTCTCCTATGTATTTTCACACCATTCATTGAGCTTGCTTTTAGAGAAAAACCGTGGCTTCTCGTCTTGGTTGACACTTCAAAATCAATGGGAGTGGGGAAGAGGTTCAAAGAAGTGGAACAAATACTTCCTGAAATAAAATTCAAGAAGAAAATTTATGGATTTGATACTCATCCGTATCCAGCAAATAAAGACAGCTTTATTGCCAACGGAAAACTTACTAATATAGGAGATGCATTGCTTCAAACTCCAACTCCTTCTGCTTATCTTATTTTATCCGATGGCATTAATAATTCAGGACCTAACCCCATAGAAATAGCTCAACGGGAAAAAGTTCCTATCTATACTATTGGGATAGGGGATTCTCTACCAAAAGATATTCGTATTTTAAACCTTACATACAACAAAATAGCTTATGCCAAGGATCATATACCAATTAGATTAAATCTTGAAAATATAGGATATAAGCAACAAAATATTCAAATATTACTTAAAGAAAATGGACGTATCTTACAGAAAAAAAGAACATTACTACCTCAAGATGGGATGCAAAGTGAAACTGAGTTAACTCTGATTCCAAGGAGAGACGGAACACATTTTTATGAGATTAGCATTTCTACACTTGAGGGTGAAATTAACGAGGAGAATAATAAAAGAAATTTTGGGATTCATATACTTAAATCTCGTATAAAAGTAGGTTGGTTTGGCAAATCACCGAATTGGAATTTTAAATTTGCAAAACTTGAATTTACGAAAGATTCTCGTATTGATTTTAATTGGTGGATAAAAATAGGAAAAGAGAAGTGGCTATCCCATAATGGGCTTAATAATACTCCTGATTTTAATGCTTCGTATGATGTAATTATCTTAGATGATTTTGAATATCCCGAAATAAAAAAACTTGCAGACAGAGGAACAGGAGTTATACTTATTGGGAATATTTGCAAACAAATATCACCTCTTATACTTAGTTCAAAGATAAATGAGAGTAAATATCCAATGAAAGTTGTAAACTTTAATATTTTTGACAGAAAAGAACTTCCTCCATTAAAAGAAATATATAAAGTAAAGGGAATTAAGGGAGGAGCAAAAAGTTTGTGTACTACTTTAGAAGGAAATCCTTTAATTGCACAAATGCAATATGGAGACGGAATAATAATAGGAATAGCGGCTAAAGATATTTGGCGATGGAATTTCAAATCGGAGATTAAATTTTGGGACAAACTTGTAAGACTTATTAGTATGCGAAAAGATTTATCTCCTCAGAAAATTTTGATAGAAACAGAACCAACTTATGAAGTAGGAGAAAAGATAACATTTAAAGCTCAAGCTTATACTACTGACTATAAGCCGGATCCAAATTCCAAAATTACTATTAAAATAATATCTGAGCAAGGAACAGATATGAAATCAATTTCTCTATATTCACTTGGAAATGGTAAATACGAAGGAAGTATTGATTTCTTGCCTCATGGAAAATACGAATACAAGGCAAGTATTTCAAACAAAAATTACATAGAAGGTAAATTCCTTGTAACTTCTCAAATCGAACTCCAAGAATTTGCATCAGACCGAGACTTTTTGCGTACTTTATCTAATGTTTCCGGAGGCAAATACGCAAACGATATAAAAGAATTAGATATAAACTTAAAGCCAAGAAAATTCAAAGCTCTATTTAATCCAAGTCAACATTGGTTTTTTATTTTCTTGATTATTTTATTATTATCTGTAGAATGGATTATACTTAGAAAATAAAATGAATAAATATCTTACATACATTTTAATAATTATAGCGTTTGTATCTCCCCTTCTTGCAATTCCTATTCTAAACGAAGGTTATGATATTCCAAGGTTAGTTTTCATAAATTTGATGATTTCCGCCATACTTATAGGTGCTGGAATATATCTTGCGAAAAGTAAGAATCCCCATTTTAAAATACATTATCCTATTCTTGCGTTTTGTGTATTTGTTCTCGTCAATTTAATTTCATTCTGTATAACAAAACATCATTTTTACGGTATTGAAAGGCTCAAAGACTTGCTTCAAGTAGGTGTGATACTCGCTGCAGCTTTTGCAATAAAAGGCAATAGAAACAAAAAATTCATTATATTGGCTTTGCTTGTGTCTGCAAGTATTGTTGGAATTATAGGAATATCACAATACACAGGAGTAATTCACGAAAATTGGGCAAGAGTTCACTGGGAAAAAGGACTCGGCAAAAGAGTTTTCTCAACAGTTGGTAATCCTAATTTCCTTGCCGGGTTTCTTCTCGTCGTGCTTCCATTATCACTAATTGTAAGTATTTTTTCAGACAAGAAGCGATATCTTGTAATTGCGATACCAACCCTCATTATTTCTTTTACTTGCCTTCTTTTTACTAATTCATGGGGAGGTTGGATTGGCTTTGTAGCGGGAGGAATATCCGCTATTCTTTTATGTATTCACGCACATCTTAAAGGAAACAAAGTTAGAACCATTGTCCTCTCACTCATTCTCCTAATTATTGCATCCGCATTCTTTATAGAAAAGAAGAATCAAATAGCAGGCGAAACTACTGGTCTTGTAGCAAGGAAAATTTTATGGGAAACAGCATTCCAAATGATAAAAAAGAAACCTTTATTTGGATACGGACCAGATAATTTTTTCGTCTATAGTCCATTAGTTCTTTCAAAGGTTTCATCCCAAGAGAAATATCAAACATTCTGGAAAGGCAAACCCGATTTCATACTTCGTAATCCGGGTAGAGTTCATAATGAATACTTAAGCGTATTAATAGATGCAGGAATATTTGGGTTCATTGCCTTTGTATTGTTTATCGTAATACTCTTGCAAAGTACTAAAAATAAATCACTGAAAAAGAAAAAACATATTTCCATTGAATCAGCTGGCGTAGTAGGAGCGTTAATCGCCTTACTCGCACAAAGCTTTGTCAGCTTTCCCTTTCGACTTTCACTCACATTCATATCATTTGCTATACTTACAGGCATACTATTACCTGACAGAAGATACATTACACGACCAATAGGCAACTTTAAATGGATTATAACAGCATTACTATTAATAGGAGGAATTACTCTCAGTTACAACTCCGTAAATAGATTGTTGGCAAATATATATCTTACCAAAGCAATAGAGTACAAAAAGGCTAAAATATACACAAAAGCAATTTATAATTATCATAAGTCTTTGAAGTATGCAGTATTAACCCATCTTGTTTATTCTGAAATGGGAAGTTGTTTCAGGGATATTGGAATAAACGATAGTGCACTTGTGTACTACAAAAAAGCAACCGCCTTACAACCATACCATGAAGTGATGTATTATAATCAAGGCAATATCCTGCTCGCTCAAAATAATCTTGAGGAAGCAATTAAATACTTCAAGAAAGCAATTAACATTGAATCTATGTACGCCTTGGCTTATATGAAGACAGCAGGAATTCTCAGAAATCAAGGAAAAGCTGATTCAGCTATATCGGTAATTGAAGAAGGAATACATTACATACCTTGGGATATAGGGCTACATAACGAATTAGGAATATTATATGCAAGGCAAGTAAAAATCAAAAATGCAATAGAAGAATTTCAAATGTGCAAAAAGCTATCATCGTACGGCAATCTAATTATACACTATAATTTATATTGTCTTAGCAATGGAAAATTTGATAATTTTATAGGATTAGAAGAGTTTGAATGGATTAACAAAAATATGAGCAAATCACAAAAATTAACGAGGAAAAATAAACCCAAAGAAGCAGAATTTATTTTAAGAGAAATAATCAAAAAATATCCCGCTTATCCGGATGCAGTAATCAGGATTCTCGCAAGCACAAAGAGCAATACATCAATAGACGAAGAAACTCTTCGCAACGCATTTATCATTGCTCCATGGAATCGGATAGTCCTTAAGGTATTAAGAAACATTCTTGCAAACTCAGGAAATAGGGAAGAGGCACTAAAATTAGTAATCACTGCCAATAAGGCAAAAGGGAAAAATAAGCCCGATATAGCCGCAAAGTTCCTACAACAAGCAATTGACGTTGATCCTACATTATCTCTTGCTTACTACAACCTCGGAGTATATTACTCTCAAATAAAACGAGAACCACACAAAGCACTTCCTTTTTGGGAAACTTATGTTTTACTGGAACCAAAAAGCAGAGAAACTTCATCAATACTCAAAGAAATACATAAAATACGACAACTTCCATAATCTCAACCAATAAGACACAAGAAGGAAAACCTGATAAAACAATCAGCAAAGCTTCCGAAAAACAGTCAATACATCAACCTTACAACACAACAACATTTCTTGCTTATTATCATCTCGGAGTATATTTTTCAAAAGCATATCATTTTCAGACAAAACAAAAATCACACAACAATTCTCTTTTGAGAAATTTATATTTATCGAAAATTTACAGGAAAACAAAAACAGAAAACTACAACATTACCCAAAAAACACAAAATTACATAAAGAAACCCAAAGAAATACAGAAAACAAGACAACCCCACAACCCCGTACACAACAACGATTCGGAGAATTGGGTCAACTGGTTTACATAAGATTTATTATCAGACTTTGGGATTTCGTGGTATATGGGGAATTTGGGTAATTCTCCGAAAGGGTTTCGTAGGCTCTTTTTACGTTATCTTTTTGGTTAAGAGCTTGGTAACATCGAATTAATTGAAAAAAAGCTTTGGGAATGAGCGAAGAGGTCGGGAATTTTGTCGTAAGCTCCTCGTATTTTTGAGATGCTTGAAAATAATCTGCTTCTTGGATGTAAGTATCGCCGAGTCCAAGCAAAGCACTTTGAACAAGAACTAAATCTTTTCCTTTCTTCGTGTAATCTTCGAAGAACTCCCTTGCTTCTTTGTATCTTCCTTGAAAGTAGTATATATTGCCCAACCAGTAAAGAGAATTTATACCGGATGTGGTCTTGGGGTATAATTGTGATATATCTTCAAATCTGGTAAGAGCTTCTCTGATATTATTTGCACCGTAAATCGCAACCGCCTCTCTTTCCTCAAGTTTTGCTTTTTTCTGTCGTACCTTGGTAGTATGAGAAAAATACCCTCCTCCGATACAAATTATTAGAATTCCTCCTGCTATCCAAGTAATTTTAGCTTTATGCTTGGTAGTATAGAAAAAAACTTTTACCCCTTCTTCTGCAAGCTTATTTTCCTTTAAGTCTTTCTTTTTAACTCTTTTAGCCATTATTAAGTAAGAAAATATAAGAAAATATATAGATGTCAAGTTTTAAAAATTTCAATATCTTTTATTTTCAATATTATAGTAGATTTTCCAAACCATTGATTTTCATCGAGCGAGTAAACTAAGTTTATATGCTGCCCTGTAGTCAAAGAGATCCCTCCAAGCCCAAAACCTATTGTTTTAATACCCTTATGTCCATTTCCGCGTACTTTAAATTTTATATGATTTCGTCCAACTACCTCAGGATAACCGATTACTTGCAAATTTTGCGTCAAAAAAATAGGCTTTGAATTCCCGACTCCAAAAGGAGCAAATTTACAAATCTCATCAAACAAATCCTTGTTTATTTCCTGAGCCGTTATCTCTTTGTCAATAAAGAACTTAGGCGTTAACTCTTCTAATGTTAGTTGAGAATCTGCGAGTGATTCAAATTTCTCCCTAAGTAGTTGGATATTATCGGGTTCAATAGTAAATCCTGCGGCAAATTTATGTCCTCCGAAATGAAGCAAATATTCTTTGCATTGAGACAAGGTATCGTATAGATGAAACGATGATATAGACCTCGCTGAGCCTCTTCCGGTATCTTTGTCTATGAGAACTACCGGTCTATAGAATTTCTCCACAAGCTTTGAGGCCACTATTCCTATTACCCCGGAATGCCATTCTTCTTTTGCAAGAACTATTGCTTTTTTTTCAGAAAGATCCAATTTTTCAACTTCTTGAATTGCTTCTTCTAAAATTTTTCCTTGAATAATTCGTCTTTTCGTATTTTGCTGCTTAATTTTACTGGTAATTTCATCTGCCTCTTCCCTATCAGAAGTAGTAAAAAGGCTAATTATCTCCCTCGCTTCACCCAATCTACCTTGAGCGTTTATCACAGGGCCTAATGCAAATCCCAAGTGATATGTATCAATAGGATGATTTTCAAGCCCTACAGAGCTAATCAAAGCTTGGAGACCTATATTTTGGGTATTAGATAGAATTTTCATTCCGTATTTTGTAATTATACGATTTTCCTCAACAAGAGGAGTTACATCACATACCGTAGCAAGAGCGACTAAATCCAGGTAATTTATAAGCTCCTGAGTCTCCAGTCCGAGTTTTTTGTAAATTGCCCGAGCAAGCTTAAATGCCACACCACACCCACAAAGCTCTTTAAACGGATATTGCCCAACTTTTGGATTAAGGATTGCAAACGCCTTAGGCAATTCACTTTCCGGCTCATGATGGTCAGTTACCACAACATCTACTCCCTTACCTTGCAAATAAGCAATCTCCTCAATATTAGTTATCCCACAATCAACTGTTATTATCAAGTTTACATAAGACTGCAAGCAATATTCAACGCCTTTCTGGGTTAGCCCGTATCCTTCTTTTAGGCGATTCGGTATATATATATCTGGAGTTGCGTTTAGTTTTTTAAGGATGTTGTGGAGTAGGCTTGTGGATGTAGTTCCGTCAACGTCGTAATCTCCATAGATTAAGATCTTCTCGTTTGCCTTTATTGCTTGGATTATGCGATTAACTGCAATATCCATTTGAGGCATTAAGAATGGATCGTGGAGGTTGGCGATTTGTGGGTTGATGAATTTATGTGCATCCTCTACGGTTTCGCAGCCTCGTGCTACGAGGATTTCGGCTGCAATTTTGGATATATTGAATTCTCTTGAGAGTTTATCTGTTTTATCCTGTGGAGCAGCAGAAGCTAATATCCAATTTTTTTTCATAAGCTGAACTCACATCCACAATATGATTGACGATACAGTTCATATTTTTTGGAAAGAGTGATGCTTCGTTTAAATCCTTCTTGTTTTTTGAAATCTCGTTCAAGGAATTTTGTTTTGTGCTTCTCCCCCACTTCCTTGCCAATTGGATTTATGATTTTGGATAATTTATACGGTGATACTGTGAGTGTTGTGGTAAATGCTTCGTATCCTTTGTCTTTGGCAATTTGAGCTGTGTGATTAAGTCTCATCCGATGGCAAATTTTGCATCTTTTGCCACCTTCTGGTTCAGCTTCCAGTCCTTGAATTTCTTGATACCAATCCTTGCTATTATAGGAACCTACAAGGAAAGGAAGGTCTATTTGAGATGCAAGTTTATGGAAATTGTCTAATCTCAAGTCGTATTCTTTTTTGGGATATATATTAGGATTATAAAAAAATCCCGTTACTTCATATCCTTCTTTCCTTAGATTTTCCACCACTTCCGTAGCACAAGGAGCGCAACAAATATGCAATAATATTGATTTATTCATAATTTACGAGAATATATAAAGGAATAGGAAGATGTCAAGCTTTTAGAAATGCAGACAGGACATACCTGTCAATTTTCGCGGGTATAATGGGTCAAGACATATAATTGCACTTATAATTTTTTTCGTATGTGCTTATGAGAATATATGAATGATTTAGGCTTGATTTTGTTTTTCCTCTTGACTTCTTTGAAAATTTTATCATTATATCTATAGAAATGAAATTTTTTCCTTTATTGTTTTTTCTCATTATTTTTGGATGCAAGGAAGAGGATAAAAAATCTCCTGTTCTGTCAAAGGAGGTGGAGCAAGTTATAAAAAGCTTTGAGCTTGTCGAGACTTTTGAAGGACTTCCAAGCTTTCGATTAAATGCAAGTAAAGCCCTTTTATACGAGGATGAGACGGTAGTATATGGAGTTACGCTTCTGTTTTATAAAGAAGGTGCTTCTTATGCGACCCTCTTTTCTGATAGTGGTGTACTTTCTTCTACTACTAATGATATGGAGGCAATGGGAAATGTAAAGGTTATAGGAGTAGAAGGGGCTGAACTTAAAACACGTTCTTTGAATTGGGTAAGCAAACTTGACAAAATTAAAACCAAAGAAAAGGTTTTCATTATAACAAAGAATAACAAAAGGATTGAGGGTCGGGATTTTGAAAGCGACCCCGGATTAACAGAAATAAAGCTCAAGGAAACTTACGGATACAGTGATTAAAAACAAGTTGGATAGATTAAAAATAAGGAATTAACCACAAAGAATATAAAGCTTGCAAAGAAAAAAACTTGAACCACAAATGAACAGAATTAAAGAACGCACACAGATAGTCACAGATGAATAGGACGCAGATAAACACAGATTTTAAAGATTTTAAATCGATTTCTTTTATCTTTGATCGATGAGAGGGACTTGTAGAAGAGACTTCCCAGTCCCGATTATAATATATCAAGGTTTGGAACCCTTTTCTACAAAGAATAGGAGGATAAATGGTTAAGATATTTTTTGTCACTGTTTCATTGTTAATGGGTTTTCAATGTTTGGAAACCTTTTCCACAAAATTATTTGCACAGGCACCTAATACTTTGTGGACAAGAACTTATGGCGGAACTAACTGGGATGAGGGCTTTTCTGTTCAGGAATGTGCAGAAGGGGGCTTTATAATTGCAGGAGAGACAGAAGAATCTTTTGGTAATGGAAAGAGTGATGTCTATCTTGTAAGGACGGATGCACAAGGCGATACTATATGGACGAGAACTTATGGAGGAGCTCTCTCTGATGTTAGCCGGTCTGTTCAGGAGTGTACAGGAGGGGGCCTTATAATTGCAGGAAAGACAAATTCTTTTGGTGCTGGCTATGATGATGTCTATCTCATAAAGACAGATGCACAAGGCGATACTATATGGACTAAAACTTATGGAGGAACTCTCTCTGATGATGGCCGGTCTGTTCAAGAGTGTGCAGAAGGTGGCTTTATAATTGCAGGAATGACATCTTCTTTTGGTGCTGGCTGGGGTGATGTCTATCTTATAAGGACAGATGCGGAGGGCGATACTATATGGACCAAAACTTATGGAGGAACTAACTATGATTGGGGCGAGTCCGTTCAAGAGTGCACAGATAGCGGCTTTATAATTGCAGGAATGACATCTTCTTTTGGTGCTGGCTCTTGGGATGTCTATCTTATAAAGACGGATTCAGACGGAGATACCTTATGGACTAAAACTTATGGCGGAATTTCTAATGATTGGGGCTGTTCTGTAAAGGAATGTACAGAAGAGGGATTTATAATTGCAGGAACAACAAATTCTTTTGGTGTTGGTAGCTCTCGGGATGTTTATCTTATAAGAACAGACACACAGGGTGATACTCTATGGACTAAAATTTATGGTAGAACTGGCGATGATAGGAGCAATTCTGTTCAAGAGTGTGCAGGAAGTGGCTTCATAATCGCAGGATATACAACTTCTTTTGGTGATGGCGATGGTGATATCTATCTTATAAGAACGAATGCAAATGGAGATACCTTGTGGATAAAAACTTATGGTAGAGCTGGAAGTGATTATGGTTATTCTGTTCAAGAGTGTGCATCGGGAGGCTTTATAATTGCAGGATATACGAGTTTTTTTGGCCCTTTTGATGTCTATCTTATAAGGACAGGACAAGAAGTAGGGATAGAAGAAGATAGATTTTTTGCTAATGTTCCAACTGACAGGTTAGAAATTTATCCGAATCCATTTACTCAGTCCACAGTTATCAGTTATCATATTCCAGATATAAAGACACGCTATAGCGTGTCCCTACAAATTTACGATTTAACGGGACAACTGGTAAAGACTCTTCTTGACTCTGAACTATCAACTATTAACTCTCAATCTTTTGTAGCATGGGATAGTAAAGACGAACAGGGCAACAAGGTAGCAGGCGGAATCTATTTCATTAAACTTGAAGCAGGCAAATTCAAAACAACTCAAAAGTTAATAATTTTGAGGTAAAATAACTATAAAAATGTATTTACAACTTATTTTATTTATTTCTCTTTATACTGCATATGCAGACAGTTCACTCGTTCAGGATTCTACCACTTACCTTTATGGAAATGTGAAGTTTAATCATAAGGACTTGAAAATCACATCAAAAAGAGGAATACTGACAACAGAGAAAGTAATAGTCAAAGAGTCGGTTCGGATATTAAGAAAAGAAGTTGAGATATTGACTGATTTCGGAGAGTATTTCTGGGATAAAGAGATAAAGCTTTATGATGGATTTGTGGCTCATAAAGGAAAGGAAATCCTATCCGGAAAAACAGGCAAATATTTCGAAGACTCTTTATGGATTTCGGGAGATGTAAAATACTTAGACAAGGACGAGGAACTCATAGTTCTTGGAAATGAAGGGTTTTATAATTTTGATACTCATTATGGAATGATGACTCAATCTCCGAAATTTGAAGCAAGGAAAGACTCAATAGAAATTTTCGGAGATACAATAGAAATTTTCGGAGATACCTTGACAAAGGTACTCGGTAATGCTATTATCAAATTGAGAGTTACTCAATGTTTTGCAGAAAGCCTGATTTATTTGCCAAAGACTAAATCTGCTTTACTTTATGGAAGACCATATATTCTATCGGAGACAGACAGTCTTGGAGGTGAAGAAATGAAAATTTTATTATCTGATAAGGAAATCAAAAACATTATTGTAAAAGGACAAGTTTGGGGTAAAAAATGGCAGTTTTAAGAGCTGAATCGCTTGTTAAAAGTTACAAGAAAAAGAGAGTGGTAAACGGTGTAAGTCTTGGGCTTGACAAAGGGGAAATCGTAGGATTACTCGGTCCTAACGGAGCAGGAAAGACAACTACTTTTTATATGATAATGGGGCTTATATCCCCTGAATCCGGCAAAGTGTTTTTAAATGAGCAAGAAATTACTAACAAGCCAATGCATGTTAGAGCAAGAAAAGGAATTGGCTATCTACCTCAAGAGGCATCTATTTTCAGGAAACTTACGGTTGAGCATAACATTTTAGCAATTCTTGAAATTATTGAACGAGATAAAAAAATCAGAAAGCAAAGACTTGAAGAAATTTTAGAAATGCTTGGAATAGGACGTGTAAGAAAACAACTGGGATTTAGGCTTTCCGGTGGTGAGCGAAGAAGAGTTGAAATTGGAAGAGCCCTTGCAGTTAATCCTTCATTCTTATTATTAGATGAGCCATTTACCGGTGTAGATCCTATTGTGCGTATGGATATTCAGCAAATAGTCAGGGATTTGAAGTCTCAAGGAATTGGAGTTCTCATCACAGACCACAATGTAAGAGAAACACTGGAGATTACCGACCGTACTTATATAATGTATGAGGGAAAGATACTTCTTTCCGGTGAAGCAAAAAAAATAACCGAAGACCCGAAAGCAAGAGAATTATATCTTGGTAAAGAATTCAGATTATGAAATTCGAGCAACGTTTAAACCTAAAATTAGAGCAGAGATTAGCAACCGTTTTAATACAAAGACTGGATTTACTTCAGCTTCCGGAACTTGAACTTTTACAATTACTTAAACAAAGACTGGAGGAGAATCTTTTCCTTGAAAAAGAGGGAGAGGAAAAAGAACTTCCATTACCCGAAGAGATAGATGATTGGGATACTTACCCCAAAATGGAGTATAGTCCCACAAGAGAGAAAAACTTCCCAATTCCTTTATCAAAATTAGAATTAAAAGAGTTTTTACTTTCCCAACTCAGAATTACAATAATAGAACCAAAATTACTTGAGATTGGAGAATATATTATTTATGAACTTGATGAGGATGGGTATTTGCCTATATCAATAGAAAAAATTGCCGAATTCTTTGATGAAGACCCAAAAATCGTTGAAATCTTACTAAAACAAATTCAAAGGTTTGAACCTATCGGAGTAGGAGCAAGGAATTTACAAGAATGCTTGCTCGTACAACTTGAGTCTAAGCCAAAAACTCCAAAGCTTGCTATATCCATAATTAAGAATTGCTTTGAAGATTTCATTGACCAAAATTACGAGAAAATAAGACTTAAATTTAAAAACTCTGATTCCAATTTAGAACAAGCTCTTCAATGTATTAAGCTTTGCAGACCTAAACCGGGAAAGATATGGGAAGGAGATATAAAATATGTCTTGCCTGAAATGTTAATAGAGTGGCGAGAAGAAGAATGGGTTGCTTCTCTCACAGATGACTGGATTCCGAAAATCAGAATATCCAAATCTTATCAAGAAATGCTTCGGAATGTATCAGCTCTAAGCACGGAAGAAAAAGCTTATTTAAGGAAAAAACTGCAAGAAGCAAGATTCTTAATTGAAGGAATAGAAAAAAGAAGAGAAACGCTTACTGCCATTGCGAATTATATTATTAAAAATGAACTTGATTTTCTAAATCAGAAAACCGATTCTTTGAAATTTCTTACTCTTCAGGAAGTTGCTGATGGAATTGGTAGGAATGTTTCTACCATTTCAAGAGCGGTAAAAGGAAAATGGATCCAGACTCCAAGAGGTGCTTTTAAGTTGAAAAACTTTTTCTCTGGAGGTAAAATCAAAAATTACACGGAAATAGTGCGTCGTATAAAAGAATTGATTGCGAATGAAGATAAGTCTAAACCGCTGCGAGATCAGGAGATTGCACAAATTTTAGGGAAAGAAGGATTCAAGATAGCGCGCACTACTGTAATAAAATACAGAACTCAAATTAATATTCTAACCGCCAGTAAAAGAAGAATCCGTCACGAATAAATCCATTCATTTTCCTGCGTAGGGTTTGGGTAAGTTCAAACACTCCATCCAACCATAAGACCATCTTTTATAAGCACACAGATTTACACGGATTGGACAGATTACCACAGATTGGAAGAAATTTTTACCACAAAGAGCACGAAGAAAAGATGAATCATAGAATGAAAAAACTTTTTCACCGCAGAGACGCAAAGAACGCGGAGAAAAAATTAAATAAAATGCCACCAAATCACAAAACTGCACAAAAAAATTATACCACGATTTTAGGTAGGAGCGTTCAATTGAACGCCCATACAATTGTCTTATGGCAAATCAATCTTTAATCTTCTAACCTATGTATATTTGTGTATATCTGTGTTTATCCACGGTTCCAAGATTCTTGTTTGTCGATTTTTTCAACCATAAGACCATCCGACTATCTTTTATACGGACATACTACTCAGATATAGATATTACCAAGTTGGTGATGCGTTTATAGACTTATACTCACAGCTTTCTGTGCCTTTAACTCTAAAATTTTTTACTAATTTTGTACTTCCATTGTTTCCCCCCAAATATATTTGTATGTCGTCACCGGGCACAATATCACTGATGTCTTCTGAGTAGAATTGCCAATCTGTTGTTCCATCATAACTTCGCAATGTTCCTACTGCTTCTCCATTAACATATATCCGTCCATAAACAGTCCAGAAAGTACTAGTACTTAAACGCATCTCAAACTCAATAGTAAAAGTACTTGTAGTAGTAGGATATAGAACTTGTGCAGGACATGTTATTGTTTTTGCAACTTGCATCGGATCATAATAGGTTACGGACGTTTCACTGTCATTACTTTTCAACAATGTAGTACCTGCTGTATAATAATAGGATATAACCTTTGCATTCTTTATCTTTTTGTCCTGAAAGTTTATGTCTCTCGCCGTTTTTAATCGAGCTGTATCTGATGTTAATTCCCACAACACACTGCTTCCACCGTCATTATCATCACTCCCAAGTTCCCATCTATTGTCAGTAACACCATCGTATTTCAATACTTGCCCATCACTTGGAGAACCTAACTCTACCAGAACACCGTCTATATAATCAGTAGTTGGTCCGGCAAAAGCTTTTTCGCCTTTCTTTTCAGAATTAGTAATAGGTTGAGTATAAATATTCTGCTTATTTCCTGACCTTGCAAATACATTAGAATCAAAAACCTGTCTGCTGACGATTCCTCCAATAACAGCTGATAAAAAACAAAATCCTGTCATAATAAACAAATCTTTTCTTTTCATCTTTTCTCCTTTTTTTTATATCTTGTATCTTCCCATAATAAACTTCGTTATTATTCAAATACAGTTACTACCAGGTCGGTGATGCGTTCAAAGAAACATACTCCCAGTTTTCTGTGCCTTTAATTCTAAAATTTCTTACTCGTTTTGCATTTGAATTGGTTGAACTACTCCCAAAATATAATTCTATGTCATCACCAGGCACAATTCCGCTAATATCTTCTGTCCAGTCTCTCCAGGTTGTTCCCTGTCCATTACGATATGTTCCGACCGCTACTCCATTAACCCGTATCTGCCCAGAACAAAAGTATGATGCACCTGACGCACTGGTCTCAAAATAGATAGTAAAAGTATTTGAAGTAGAGTATTTATCTTGTTCGGGACACTTTATTGTTTTTGCCAAGGAGTGGCTCGTTCCAGTGCCTGATACCTCACTATCACTACTTTTCAATAGTGTACTACCTGCTGTATAATACCAGGCTGGGACTTTTGCATCCTTTATATGTTTGTCCTGAAAGTTTATATCGTACGCCGTTTTTAATCGAGCTGTATCCGATGTTAATTCCCATAATGCACTACTTCCACCGTCATTATCATCAGCTCCAAATTCCCATCTATTATCAGTATCACCATCGTACTTCAATACATCCCCATTATTTGGAGTTCCTTCAACTTTTACCTGAACACCATCTATATAGTCAGTAGTTGGTCCGGCAAAAGCTTTTTCGCCTTTTTTTCCAGAGTTAACTTTATGAACAATTTCTTTTCCTGATTTTGCAAACACATTAGAATTAAAAACCTGGCTGTTGACTATTTCCCAAATAACAACTGCCATAATGGCTGATGAAAAACAAAACCCTGTTATAACAACTAAATCTTTTCTTTTCATTTTTTCTCCTTCACGATTTATCGTGTCCCTACAATAATACTTATCTTAGTATCGTCAGTTTCTTTGTCATTTTAAAATTATCAGCTTCTAATCTAAGCTTGGGTAAACAGTTAATCTTTTATCTGCTCCCCACTGTCCATACAAATTGCAAGCTCCCAGCAACATCAAAAACCCACATCTTTTCATATATTTACTCATCTTGCACCTCCTATTTTAAAAAGTTGCCTATGTTTTAAACATACGATTAGAATTATATGCTACTATACCTTCCATAATTTTCCCATACAAACAAAAACCAAAGATATAACAAAAATCAATAATTTTGACATCTCTTCTTATATACTATGTAGCAATCTTTACTTATTGTCAAGAATTTAGTTATTTAATAATTAATTTATGTTTTATTTTTTCTTTTCTTGACATAAGGCAAGATATATAGGATATAAGTTGACGATGAAGTTTTATGAAAAATACAAAGAGGCAGTAAATCACAACAATTCACTTGTTTGTGTTGGTTTGGATACAGACCCTAAGTTAATACCAAGCTTTTTAAATCAAGAGTCGGGTCCGATATTTTCATTTAATCAACAAATAATTGATGCTACTTCCGATATGGTATCAGCTTATAAGCTTAATTCCGCATTTTACGAAATCAGAGGAGCACAAGGATTTGAAACCTTAAAAAAAACAGTAGATTACATACCATCTCATATTCCTGTAATTCTTGATGGAAAACGAAATGACATCGGAAACTCAAGCAAAATGTATGCACGTGCAGCTTTTGAGCAATTTGGATTTGATGCTATAACAGTTAATCCTTATCTGGGAGGTGATAGTATTGAGCCATTCCTTGAATATGAGGATAAAGGTATCATTGTTCTTTGCCTCACCTCAAATCCCGGAGCTTTGGATTTTCAGATGCACGGAGAACCACCTCTATATTTACAGGTAGCAAAACTTATGAATAAATGGAACAAAAATGGAAATTGCGGACTTGTAGTTGGAGCTACAAAACCAGAGTCATTGAAACAAATAAGAGAAGTTGCTCCTGAACTCATTTTATTAGTTCCGGGAGTAGGAGCTCAAGGTGGAAAAATTGAGAAAGTAATCAAATATGGTGGAGAAAATTTAATTATTAATTCTTCAAGGGCAATCATTTATGCTTCCAATAGTTCTGATTTCGCTCAAAAAGCTCGTGAAGCTACAATTGCCTTAAGAAATGAAATTAACCAATGGAGGGAAAGATGAAGTATAAAATTGCGATTATTGGATTTGGAACTGTGGGACAAGGATTTGCCGAAATATTAGATGAAAAAGGAAACTGGTTTAAAGAAAAATACGGACTTGATTTTAATGTAGTAGCTATTTCCGACCCTATTAAAGGCTCGGTTTATGCAGAACAGGGACTTGATTTAACAAAAATCCTCTCACTCACAAAGGAAACAGGCAAAATTGATAGCTACTCTGAAGGCATCAAAGGATTAGATAGTATACACACAATAACTGATACTAATGCTAATGTAATTATTGAATCCTCGCCTACTAATATTGAAACCGGAGACCCCGGGATTACACATATTAAGACTGCTCTGAATAATAAAAAACATGTAATTACAACAAACAAAGGACCTGTAGCTTTGGCATATCGGGAACTTGCTAAATTGGCTGATGAAAACGGAGTATTCTTTAAGTTTGAAGGAACTGTCATTTCCGGAACACCTGCTTTGAATTTAGGACTTGAGACACTTGCCGGTACCAAGATTCAGGAAATAAAAGGAATCTTGAATGGCACTACCAATTATATCCTTACAGAAATGGAAAGAGGCAAGACTTATGATGAAGTATTAAAAGAAGCACAACGACTTGGTTATGCAGAAGCCAAACCAGATGCCGATGTAGAAGGATGGGATGCACTTGCTAAAGTTTTAATCCTTGGCAATGTGATAATGGAAAGCAATTTGAAAGTGAAAGATGTAGATAGAACAGGAATTACCGGAATTACTCTTCAGGATATTCAACAAGCAAAATCCGAAAACAAACGATACAAACTAATTGGTAAAGTCCGCAAAGAAAACGGTGAAATTAAAGCCAGTGTAAGTCCTGAAAAATTGGATATAGAAGATTCATTAGCTCAGGTTAACGGAGTACTAAATGCATTGACTTTTGTTACAGATGAATTGCAAGAAGTTACGATAGTAGGTCCGGGAGCAGGAAGAAGAGAAACCGGTTTTTCACTTTTAACTGATTTGTTAAACATTCACCGCCTGATAGAGAAATCGTAATCTACGATAACTCCTTACTTGAACCGCAATAGCGAGTATATTCCCTGTAGTTTACTACAGGGAATTTCAATTGTTAACTATTAGTTTCTATTTGACAAAATAGAATATTCTTATACAAGTAATAAAGAAATGCTTATATTGACAAACTTAGTAAATAAAATTGTGGTCTTTAGACCGTTCATATTATGCGTATGTAGGGTCTAAAGATCCCGCACTACCACAACTAAGGAGGAGGTGAAGATTATATAAATAAAATAAGTGCTTTTTTTATTGGGATAAGGAATTTAGGATTTTTTTACAAACTATTTAAAGGGAGGTAAGCTATGAAGAATAAAATATCTAAATTGTCGATAGTTAGTTTTTTAGTAATGTTTGCTGTAACAGTTGCGTATTCATGGGATACATCACTTATTATAGACCACACTTGCACCGACCTTTCACAAATCTCTGCAGAATGGATTGATTCTGTACAGGCAAATTTGAGATTGCATTATGCTCATACATCTCACGGTGGCCAATTGACAACAGGTCTTAGTAGAATTGAAACCGCAGATGCTACCTATAATGTTTCTAGAACAAGCCGTTCTCTACCAACCACAGCAGATGCTTTATGTATATTTGACGGACAGGAAAACGATACTTATATAACTCCTGAGGAATATTGGGGAACTACGGCAGGGATGAATGACACTCGCGATGTCCTTAATAATAATCCCACTATTAATGTATCTATGTGGTCATGGTGTTGTCAATTGACTTCTTACTCTGAGGCAGAAGTAGAAGCATATCTTGATTCAATAACTTCTCTTGAAACAGAATTCCCGAATGTGATATTCATTTATATGACCTGTAATTCTCAAGCAACAAGTGGTAGTGGTTATAACCGTTATCTGAGGAATCAACAAATTAGGCAGTATTGTAACTCTAATAATAAAGTGCTATTTGACTTTGGTGATTTGGATAGCTGGTGGTTCAATCCGGATAGTTCGAAATGGGAACAGAACACTTATGAGTATAGCGACAGCACCGTTCCGGTAGAGCATTCACATTTTAATGGAAGTCAAACAGGACATACTACTTATGAAAGTTGCGAACAGAAAGGCAAAGCGGTTTGGTGGATGATGGCAAAACTTGCAGGTTGGTCACCAGATAGTGTAGCTATTGCTGAAGATACTTATAAATCACAAGGATTTATTTTATATCCTGTCTCTCCTACTACTTTCAACACATTCACAAATGTGAAATATAAATTGTCAGAAAATAGTCAGGTAAGTTTAGTCGTTTATGATATTACGGGTAAAAAGGTTAAGACTCTTATTGATGCAGAACTCCCAGCAGGAAATCACTCAAGTATCTGGGATGGCACAGATGACCAGAATAGCGTTATACCTTCAGGTATTTATTTTCTACAACTGTCGGGAAACAATTTCTTGCAAACAAGGAAAGTAAATCTGGTAAGATAGTATTCAAGAAGCTGAACAAAAAAATTTGTGGGGGCGAGGTTACCTCTCCCCCATTATTTATAAGTAGTTTAGAGAAATACATTTGAAAAAACATTGGTAATCATAGTTCCATAAATATGAAGTGCAACAACGATGTTGTTACCCAGCGAAAATGAGGTTGGAGTTTATCTCGCAAAATACGGGGTTTTGCTCCAACATGCAAAAACACGAATTGAATTCATGCCTATGAGACTTTACAAGAAATGTCATTCTGAGGTAAAGCCGAAGAATCTCTTTGTATAATTTTATATTTAAAAGATAAGATTCTTCACGGAGCCTGCCCTGAGCAAGATTCTTCGGTCGCTTCGCTCCCTCAGAATGACAGAAGTAAGACATACGGTAACATTTCGTAAACCTTTGTGTTCTTTGTAGTTAATATTTCCATAACAAAATCTATGAGAGAGAAATCTGAAAAAACACGCAAACTCTGAAAACCTTTTATTATTGATTTTGTGTCCCTCACAAATTATTACCTGTTAATTTTATTTGACAAAGGCAGTTTTAATTTATAGTATCTCAACTATATTATAGAGTATATATTGAAAGTTGAATACTGTTGTAATCTAAAATCATGTTAAAAAACAGTTAATATTTTTATAACAAAATATTATGGAGGTAAATTATGAAACAAATAATTGGTGGAAAGTGGGTTGATAAACCTAAGAAAATAGAAGTCCTGAATCCTCAGGATGAAAAAGTTATAGACACAGTTCCTACAGCTGATGCTTCGGATGTTGAGAAAGCTTATAAGTCAGCAGAAGAAGGTGCTAAAATTATGCGTAAGCTCTCAACCTATGAGAGATACGATATTCTAAAAAAGACTGCAGAGTTATTAGATGCAAAGCTTGAGGATTTCTCACAGACTATTGCACTTGAAGGAGTAAAAACCATTAGAGAAGCAAGGAAGGAAGCAGAGCGAGCGGTAAATACTTTGACTTATGCGGCAGAAGAAGCAAAAAGAATTGAGGGTGAGATTATACATATAGATGCCGACTATCGCAAGGACAATAGGTTTGGATACTGGCTCCGTGAACCCGTAGGAATAGTGCTTGCCATCACGCCATATAATGACCCATTGAATATGATAGCTCATAAAGCAGGACCTGCAATCGCAGCAGGTAATGCGCTTGTTTTGAAACCAACATACCTCACACCTCTTTCCGCACTCAAGCTTGGTGAATTATTTTTAGAAGCAGGAATGCCTGAACCTGCTCTTTCTATAGTTACTGGATATTCAAGAGAAATAGGCGATGTATTGGTTAAAGACCCTCGTCCGAGAGTTATAACATTTACAGGTGGAGTTGAAGCAGGCGAAGACATAATCCGCAAAGCAGGAATCAAAAAAGTAATGATGGAACTCGGTTCATCATCTGCTGTTATAGTTATGGATGATGCGGATTTGGAACTTGCTGTTCCGTCAATCGTCTCCGGCTCATTCTGGGCGGCTGGTCAAGATTGTATAGGAGTCCAGCGACTTTATCTACATAAGTCAATTTATGCTCAATTTATGCAAGAGTTTGTAAGTCAGACTGCAAAATATAAAGTAGGAAATAAATTAGATGAAGCAACGGATATGGGTCCTATGATTACAAAAGAAGAAGCAACCAGAGTTGAGAACTGGGTTAACGAAGCAGTTGAGCTTGGAGGTAAGTTATCAATAGGAGGCAAACGAGAAGGTAATTTTTATTCGCCTACAATACTTGAGAATGTCCCCAAACAAGCAAAAGTAGTACAAGAAGAGATTTTTGGTCCAGTCGTCGTCGTTTCTCCTTTTAGTACACTTGATGAGGCAATAAATAAAGCCAACGATTCTAAATATGGATTGCACGGAGCAATTTTCACGCAAGACTTAGATACTGCTATGTATGCATCACGAGAATTACAATGCGGTGGAGTGATGGTGAACGATTCTACAGATTTTAGGGTTGACTATATGCCATTCGGGGGGTACAAACAATCCGGATTGCATCGCGAAGGTCTGAAATTTGCAATAGATATAATGACAGAGATAAAGTTAGTAGCAATAACTTTAAAAAGATAATAATTTTTTGCTGTTGTGAGGTATAGGCTATTCAGGAAGTAAACTATGAGAAAGTATTTTGTATATATAATTTGTGGAATACTTGTAGGAGTAAATCTAAATGGAAGTTCTGTTCGGATTACTGGGATGGGAGGTGTGCATATAGCTATAGAGGATATTGAGAGCGAGATGCTTGAAAATCCTGCTGAATG
>JAUVIV010000050.1 GCA_030592575.1 bacterium
AGGCTTTACAAGCCATAATTTAAAATAGCTATTATTTTTAATTATGTTCTTAGATTTACTTTGATTTACTCGGATTTCCATATAACTATTTGATATTATTAAGAATAAAAAATTGGATTAATTTGAAAAAATAAATAAAAAAAGCGCAAATAAAATTGAAAATAAATCCAATCCCACTGCGCCTTCTTATAAAGAATATGTTAACTACTTGTTTTTATTCAGAAACTCTTAAACCATTGTTTTAAACTATAAGATTTCATAGTTTTGTCTTTTTTAATAATTAAAATATATACTGCATTATCCCTATCGTATAAAGCATTTGATAGAGCTTTGATACCGCCTTTAAAAATAACGACCCGGCCTTTTTTAGATAATTTTGCAGCATTTTTTAAGAAGTTATAGTCAATGATAGATAAATCTACTGCATTCTGCCTCTTGAAAAACTTAGAAAATAACTTTTTTAGCCATTTAATCATATCATTTAATATCAACATTTTTGACAACAGAAATAGGAGAATTTATTTGCTTCAGGATCTCTTTGACTATCACAGGATTCATAAACATATTCCCGCACTCGGGGCATGCCGTATAGTTTAACTGCTTGTTGTACAAAAATTGATTTCCAAATCCCTTAAATTTACAGTTAGGACATATGATCGCTCTTAATGGCTTATTTTTCGGCGGCAGTTCTTTTCCCTCTTTATTTAATCCTCTTTTGTCAACTACTTTCAATTTTTCCATTTTTGCTTCCTTTCTATTTTTAGAAATTATTTTTTTAAATATTATATAGCATTCTTTATTAATTTATAAACTTTATTTCTTAAACCCTCTTAGAGCCGTTTAAACAAGTTTATTTAAAAAAGTGTAATCTGATATAGATTTTCTAAAAACTACCGATACGCACCAAATAAGCCCATGTAAATTTAAAGTTTGCAAAAGGGGCAGTACATATATTTTTATATTGCATGAGGTATTTTTATTTTTTGTTTTCTGTCTTTATTATAAACAAAATGATTTTCAGAAATAAAATCATACAATTTTTTTGTAATGCGTACATCTTGCAAATTATAACTCAATAAATCGTCAAAAAGCCCTTGCTGATATAATATAGGAGCATCTGCGCCGTTTCCAGTTTTGCCTTGTCCCAAAGTTGCTTTTGCAATATCATCAAGCTTCATTCCACCTGGGGACATTCTCTTACAAGCCTCCATATCATTTTTACACTTATGAACAGATTTAAGACACTGAGTAAAAATATCATATTCTTCCCAAATTATTCCTTTTCCAGTAATAAATATTCCTGTACTTCCATTACAAGCCCTAATTTTTCTATTATTTCCAAGCACGACTTTTGAATCAAATTTTATGCCATTAAAAGTAATTACTTTGTTTTTATTTAACAGTTCTATAAGTTTTGTCAAACCCCTCAGATGAAGAAAAAAGTGATACCTGTCTTGTTCATAAGAATAAGCGACTGCTGATGCAAAATGCAAGTCTTCCGGGCTTGCCCATTTTTTTTTGGTAGATTCTACAGTACGGGCAATTTCAATGTCATACACAATAGTTTGCATTTATCCTTCTTTCGGCAAGATTAGCCTTACCCATAAAGGTAGTTTTATTTCAATACTTTTATAAATTATTTTTGTTTTATTAAATTTTATTTGTTTTCTTCTTATTTTTCTATAAATTAATTTAAAATAATTTTCAAAATTAGTTTCTATTTTATTTGTATTCATATTTATCTTGATTGTTTGGATACCATTCCAGAAATAAATTCTTTTGATTTTCCAGTTCAATATATATTTCCTTTCTTATGGTAAAGCACTTGACGAGCTACTTGAAGATGAACTGCTTCTCGAAGAGCTTGAGCTTGATGAACTGCTTCTCGAAGAGCTTGAGCTTGATGAACTGCTTCTTGAACTTGATGATGAGCTTGAAGAACTGCTTCTCGAAGAGCTTGAGCTTGATGAACTGCTTCTCGAAGAGCTTGAGCTTGATGATGAGCTTTCACTACTGCTTGAGGACGACGAAGAGCTGGATGAAGATTTTACATCATACTGCAATGCAAATCTTGGATTGATCGTTCCAGTCATTTCAGGATCATTTGGAATATTAAATTTTACAAATAATTTTCTTGCAGTATTTGTTGGCATATTTCCTAATGATAAATAATCCATCGCATTACTAAATCCACCACCAATTGGTTTAAAACTTACATTTGCATCATCAACTATTCCTGAACCTAATACCCCATCTGATTTTACTTCAATCCATTTTTCTGTTACACACTCTTGTCCTAACGAATTATCTTGTCCAGAAAACTCCCCATTTGCACAAGCTACTGTTAATTTTATATTCTCAAGAACCCCTCCTAAATTATCGTCTTTGTTTGCCCATAAGTGTAATTCTACTTCATCAGTATATTTATTTGTTAAAGCTATTTGCAGAAAATTTGTTTTTAAAATTGTATCCGTTGAATCATAAAATTCAGGTTCAGAATTATAATAGAAGGAACTACTGCTCGATGAACTACTTCGAGAACTGCTTGAGCTACTCTTTGAACTACTTGAGCTCGAAGAACTGCTTTTAGAGCTACTTGAACTACTTCTTGAGCTTGAAAAACTACTTGAGCTACTCTTGGAGCTTGATGAGCTACTCTTGGAGCTTGATGAGCTACTCTTGGAGCTTGAGCTTGAAGAACTACTTTTTGAGCTTGAGCTTGAGCTTCTTGACGAAGAAGAGCTTGAGCTTTTTGAACTTGAGGAACTTGAGGAACTTGAAGAACATCGGCTCAAACTTGACGAGCTTTTACTTAAGCTGGAAGAGCTTTTGCTTGAAGAACTTCTTGAACTTGAAGATAAACTTTGAGAAGAAGAGGATGATGAAGACGAAACCTCCTCATATAATCCAGAATCAAACCCAGATGGAACGGAATAAGAAAAAGCAGAAGCTCCAAAATTAGCAGTCATGTATGTGTTCTGATGATTAATACAAACCATAGCATAAAAAATGCCGGATATCCCGCTATAAGCTTCATTCGTTCCAGCCTCAGGATCACCGCTTGCCTGCCAAGTCCCATTTTTTGCCCACCATATTTTACCAGCATCCATATCGAGCGCAACAGAAATAACATCCCCATCTATGAAAGTATCTCCATAAGCAACCCATGAATTACTGTTCATCTTGTTGCCATCTAATCCACGATAGGCATAACCATCTGCATCTGAACCTGGCTCAACACTTAACCCAACTCCAGTATCACCAACAGCTATTTCACCATAACCTGAAGTAATGTCATCTACGGTTATTTCCCAATAAAACTTACCTGTAGATACCCCAAGAACTGATCTTACAGAATCCCAGCCATCAGCAGTAGAGGTAGCTATAAGATCGCTACCAGATAAAGTTATATCTGCACTTTTATCCGCCGAATTCCATGTTGTATATTCTATTGCCATTGCTTACCCACTTTTAATATCATCAAATCAACATTTACATTGTCTTTCATACATTCGATTCTAAATTTCTCTTGAAGCAATTTAATAAAATAATTTTATTCATAATAGTTCCCTTTTGGTCTATGGGCTGAATCGCTGGTGCGGTCTGGCTGATGTTTGTTATCCTTTTATGGATTATAAGGTGAAGCTATATATTCTCTCCAACTAAAATAATAATACAAAGGTGCGCCTTTGGACAGAAAATGGCTTTCCCCAGGATGCGAGGCAATAAAACTCACTGAATGATTAACTGTAGTACAACATTCTGATACCTCTACAACTGTATCATAGTTTGCAGAAACCGTTACGGGACAGTCGCAATCAGGAGGATAACCTGCAGAACGCTCCCCAAATAAACGAAAAGACACAGAAGATGTAAAATCATGCCCTGCGCTAAACGTACTTTTTGTTGAGTAATAATACTTCGATCCACTTTCAGTCTTGGCTTTAAAATGAGGATACGCCGCCTTTATTGCGTCTTTCTCTTCATCTGTAGTATCTATCCATTCACTTTCTTCATCCATAGGATCTACCCTATAGCCATAATACTGTGTCCACGGATAGTCTGGATAATTACTATGGAAGTTTGTTTGCTCTGCAAATACCATAGGCATTTCATAAAATCCTATGTTAATAAAATAAGCCTCTTGCTCCCAGTAACCTCCAGGCATCCCCCAGCCATATACTAGCTGCTTAGGATCATCATCACCACTTGCTGCCGAATAAAATGTACCTGAACCCATTATATTTCACCTATATCAATGTTTTCTATTTCTAAAGCTGCTAAAACTTTTAATATGATAAGAAAATTTGACAAAGTTACGTCAACTTTTGTATTACTAATGACGCATTCAATTCTATTATCCCACCCGCTCAACCAAGACATTTAATTTATTTCCTTAAAGTTTTCTATTTTAAATTTATTTATATTTTCTTTTGAATTAATAGGCCGAATCATTTTTAGTGGTCTGGCTAATTGGTTATGTTTTGTGTTATCCTTTCAATATTGATAATTCTATTATTGCATTTGCTATTTCATCATCTGGCACACTTTCTTCTATTCTTAAAGCATCATACATTTCTGTAATTGAGGATTCAAAAGAGCTGTTACGAGGTAATCCAGTTGGATCAATTCCATCTGTACCATCAAAAATTCCGGCTTGTGCAGTTATTCTTAATCCGTAAGTAGTGTATTTTTGGCTTGTCCAAATACACGAGCCATAACAGCCTCCATCCCCTATAGCTCCAGGCATACTACGAACTACAGTTACAGCCTCAAACGAATATATTTGCGCTATAAGCTTTTCTGAATAAGAACCTTGATTATTAAACTTAGAAGATATAAGCTTGTTTGTTTCAGAGTGTGCGCCCGTATCCTTACAACTATCCCAATTCTCTGTCATAGCATAATCAATTTTAAGAATATTTAATTCTAAAGGGGTGTGAAATCTCATATTTCTACTTTCAGAGCCTGCGTCTAATCTTATATTATGACAAGATGATGCACACGCAGCTCCCTCGCATTGATAACGAGATACAGATTTGTTCATCTGTAATTCTATCCCGATTTTATCTACTGCCTCACTACCATTTCGGAATATAAGTTTTTTTGCTCCCCCATAATTCCCCAATATATGTTGAGAGGTTGACCATGAAGATGTGCCAGAAAGGCTAAAAAGGTTTGGATCTGTTGATGACCAATAACATCTATTTGTTAAATCCCATGTTGTACTGCAATTACCTGTATCCATAAAATCACAATCACAATCAGAGCCCTCAGACTTAGAGTTAGAATTGGTTCCAGAAGTTCCCCAGTCTCCAACAGGACAATTTATTTCGGACGAAGAAAACAGACTACGCCCGCAAGCGACAGCAAAAAACAATGCCGCTCCAGCATTCGCTTGATCGTCAAACCAGCCACTAATATCAGCAGGGTCACAAGGAAAAGAAGCATTCTCGCCACTATTTAGTTTTATATTGGCATAAGCATTTTTATCGACATCCCACACAAAACAACTGTCTGTGGTTCCAACTCTCATTGTTACATACACTCGTTCAACTTCACACGGCTTAGGCTCATTCCAAAACCCCACCACCACAGGCCTGCTTGTATCGCAGTCCTCATATTTTACAGCTACTTGATCATCAACTTCAAAAGCTGCTGTATCGCAAGTCATATAATCTGTACGGCATCTTCTTTGAACACCATTTCTGCATAACACCCACATATACTTTTCATCTATAATTCCTGTGACTGTTCCGATATTATATAAAGGATATTCATCTTGCCAACGAGGGTTCTTTTCAGAGGAGAACATAAAAGCATAAGCAAGAGATGCTTTTGCATCATCTGTCCAAAGTTGTTCCGCTGTTTTCCATGTTTTGTCTGAAGAATATGTATATTCCATCTTTATATTCCTTATGCCGAACTACTTCTTGAAGATGAGCTGCTTGAGCTTGAGCTTTTGCTACTTGAAGAGCTTATTGAAAAACTCCTTGAAGATAAGCTTAATGAACTGCTTCTCGACGAGCTTGAACTGGAGGAGCTCTCAGAAGATGAACTCAATGAGCTACTTCTTGAGCTTGATAAAGAACTACTTCTTGAAGATGAGCTTGATGAAACAGAGACAGAAGTTGCGCTTGGTTTTGAACTGCTGCTCTGAGAGGAAGAGCTTTTCAAAGAGGAAGAGCTTTTCAAAGAGGAAGAGCTTTTAGAACTGGAAGAAGAGCTTTTAGAACTGGAAGAAGAGCTTTTAGAACTGGAAGAAGAGCTTTTAGAACTGGAAGAAGAGCTTTTAGAACTGGAAGAGCTTTTAGAAGATGCTGTTTCGTCATTTGGCAATATCCTAAGATTCCCAAAAGTTAACACCTCGTCTGGAGGCAAATTATATATATCTATGACAACTACTGCATAACCTACCTCAAGTTCATCTAAAGTCACACACTGGGCTGGTAAATTATTTCCATAACCAGGAACATCTATTGAATAGCTATTATTATCCGGATCTGCTTTCTTTATTCTTCCTTTGCTCATATTATTCCGAATAACACTTTATTTTTGTTTGATGAGAAGAGCTCGGATTATAAGAATGTTCAATTTGTATTGCTCGAACTTGAGTCAAAACTGTATCTGATAAAGAAGAATCTAAAATTGTAACAAAACTACCTACTACCAAATAAGGATTCAAGATTGTTGTTATATTGAAAACATTTTCATAAGAAGCGCCTAAATCAAGAATAGCATCTGCTAAATTTTCAGCTTTTGCATAAGTATCAATTAATCCATTATTTCTTGATAAACTGTTTACTCCGTATTTTTCTATCGTTGCATCAGAAGCATTTTTTGTAATTGAATGGGCATCGCTATCGCCTGTTATTTCCGCTCTTGTCGTTATTTTAGTTGTATCAGCACTTCTATTCAAAGATAAAATATTTGATTGATTGTAAGCAAATTCGACTTCGTCAGCAGAAAATGCGGGAATATCTCTATAAATTAAATTTCCTTCAGTATCAAAAAAAGCTTCTTTATCAGGACCTAAAACTAATTTCAATGCTTGAAATCCTGTTAAAGCAGAAGCATAAGAAATAGTTTTTTGTGTCATAAATATTGAATCGGTATAAGATAAAGTGTAATCTAACCCTGCTAAATCTAACCAATATTTTAATAATGTTTTGCTTGTTCCCGTAAAAGTTGGTGTTGTATAAGTTCCAGCAAGTCTCTGAAGTAAATATCCTAAATTCAAACCAGATAATGTTATATAATCAGATCCTCCAAAAGAATACGTTTCTGGTTTTTTTGTTATAATTCCGGTGAATATTTTTACATAGGTACTTGTTCCACTAATATTCTGTCCGTAATAAATCTTTATTCTTTTTCTTTTATCAATATTGAAAAGATTTAAATATGCAGTACTTCTTGGATTCCAATCTCCTGCTTTTGCAATAGTGCAAGAAAAAGAACCCATAATATCATCTCTGTTCAAGGAAATATTGAATCTTGTGCAAGTAGCTAAAATAGTTGTTGAACTATCAATATCAATTATTTCAATATAAGCTCTTGGATTATGAAGAACTTCATCAATTATTCTATTTTTTAGTTTTGTATGAATTAAACGAAGTTCTATAGGAAGATTATATAATCTCATGCCTTTTCCATATTGGTATATTTTGAAACCACACTAAGAGAAAGGGTTGTTTTCATTTTATCTCTTTCTTGCACCCCTCTTATATTTTTTATTACTACTTTCCAGGTATTAGCAAGATAATGAAATAGAAAATCAAAATCATTATCTTCTTTCATAGCTATTAAAATATTATAATTTATTCTGGTTAGCAGGATATTGCTCAAACTAATAGTTCTATTTCCTTCTGGGTATCCCCAATTAGTAGTCAAAACAGTGCCATCTAAAGCATTATCTTTTGTTACTACCCGATTAGATTCAGGAGAATATTTTCCTTCATCAACATCAAAAGAAATAATATTGCCTGCTTCCCTGTTTTCAATACTTGTAATAGAACCTTTCATATTTTTAAACCTTTTTATTTAAGTTTTAATGAGCCTTAAATTTAACATATAACTTTATTATAATATTAGAGAAGCCTTGTAATTTCGATAAATGCTTTGGTTTGAGCAAGTATTTATTCTGTGCCAAAGACGCTAAAAGATTCTGTCTTGGCTTTCACCATTATTTCATCAAATAAACTTTGTGTTAGTCCTTTTAGCCACCCTTCCATATCGCCTTCGACGCTAACCGAAATTTCTGCTTCTCCGGTTTCTAAAGCTTCTGTTTTGGCTTCAGTTTCTGCTATTAAAGCATCATTCATTTCAATTTGAGACTCTACTAACTTTTGCTGCATTTCAACCTGATTTTCCATTAAAACCATCATCTCATCCATTTCCCCCATAGATAATTCCCCAGATCCCATTGCATCGGCTATACTACCAATTCCACTTGATATTCCTGATATTGAGTCGGCTGCTGCCTCAAAAGCCTCCTCCATTACTCCTGCTTGAGCTACAGCAATATCGGCAGCAGCTTCTATTTCTGCTATATCTATTTTTGCAGTCCATTCTATTTGAGTCTCAATAGTTGATGCGGCGTCTTTTGCAGCCTGTTCTGCAATCTTGAGTTCAGACTTAAATGCTTCAGCATCAAGATCCATCTTAAATTTTTCTATTTCACTTAATTCTTCTTTTGTTTCTTTCACTGCTTTCGTCGCACCTTCAGTAGCACCTGTCAATTTCTCTGTAGTTTCCTTAACTTTCACAACTTTTCCATCTATTACTTCATAACTCTCTCCTAATTTCTCTACTTCATCTGCAGATAAACCTATTTTTTCTGTACTCTCATCAGTTGCCGCACCTATTTTTTCTTGTGCTTCTTTTCCTTCTTCCCCAAATTTATTGATGGCTTCAGTAGCTTTTACACTTGCTTTAATTACTTTCCCTGTCCACAAATCCGGGGCTTCAGTATTAAAGGCGCCATCTGCCGCTTCTCCCCATTTCTCAACTTGCCCTTTCATATGCTCTATTCTATCGCCTAAATCTACAAAAGGAAGAGCATCAAGGGATACTGTAATTGCAAGTATGGTGGTAGATAAAGTTTCAGCAAATTTATAGAAAGTATGCTCGGCGGTATCCCAACCAAGTTCTAATGCATAGAAGAACCCCACAAACAAATCATGAAGAAGTCCTACAGGAATCATAAGCGCTGTGATTGCCCCATTTACTAACTCTAAAATAAAAGTTAGATCTTCACTGCTATCCGTAGCTCCTACAAAAGCTTCAGCAGCAGCAGTTCCCCATATTGCAAGTATTTCTATATTCTTTCCTAACACCTCTGAAATATTTGCTAACCAATCATAAAAGCCCTCGACATCGCCAAAAGCATCAGCGAATAAAGTATCGGCAAGATCTTTCAAGTTTTCAAAAAGATCAGTCATTGGTTGGCCGATTTCTCCAGAAGCTTTCTCCATTTCCATTAATTGAGTTATAACGCCTCTTATTCCATCACTCTCTGTTTTACCAACCAATTCTATAAGGGTTGGGACAAGATCAGCAGCTATCGTTTTCTTGAATATATCCATACTGCCGCCAACATTATCCATTACTACTGACCACTTTCCAAGTTTAATCTCAGCAGCTTCATATGCAGCTTCTGTATTTGTTATTTCTGCTACATAATCTTTGAATGTTTCCGCTCCGTCATTAATCAAAAGTGCAAAAGATTTAGAACGAACCCCAAAAATGTTCATTGCATCTTCTGCATCTAAAGTTTTGCCATCAAAAGCCTCGATTACCCCCGTTAAACCAACCACGGACGGATTAACGTCATCATAAGATAGCCCATATTTTGCTAATGATTCTCTTCCGGCATCTGTCTCTTTATATAGTTTAGATAAAGCCATTCTAAATGTTGTACCTGCTTGAGATGCTTCCAAACCTTTATCTTTTAAAATTCCACAAGCAGCGGCGGTTTCTTCAATGCTTATTCCAGATAAGGCAGATTCTGCTCCAGCATATTTCATCGCCTCTTTCAGGTCTGTAACTGTAGCCGCTGACGTAAAAGATGTGGCAGCAAAAAGATTTATCACTCTGTCCGTTTCATCAATACTTAAACCAAATTGATTCATTGAGGCCATTGCTGCTTCTGCGGCAACTTGTAAATCTGTACCCGTTGCTATAGATAAAGTCATTGCAGAATCAGATACTTTCTTTAATTGGTCTTCTGCTCCATATCCCATCTGTGCAATTAATTGTAGAGCAGCCCCTCCCTCTGCTCCAGTAACAGGAAATTTGTTTACTAAATCATCTAAAATACTTCCAATTTCTTCTCCAGTAGTACCAAAAGAAGAAGCAACCGCTTCGACATCAAAAATGGCATCATGGAAATCAACGGCAGAAGAAAAACAATCCTGGCCTATATCTACAGCAAATTTAGCTGCTGCAACAGAAGCTCCGAGAATGGCGGCTTCAACTGCCACAGCAGCTAAGGCAATCTTACTAAAATTTCCACCAAAATCAGTCAAAGTACTTGAAAACTGATCTACAGCAGATATAATTACATTTACTTGTTTTTCAACAGCCATTAATCCTCCAGAGAATTAAAATCAGGTTTAATTCCTAAAGCAAAAGCACAAACTTTGTTTATTAATTCTGGATATTTTTTTGAAATCCTAATTACTTCTTCCATAGTGAATTTTGGATCAGTTACACATTTATTAAATATTTCAATTTCAAATACAGTTTTTGGATGGAAACTTTCAATATTTTTATCCCCTTTTCCAAACATATTCTTTACAAAAGAAGAAGTTGACAATTCTCGTGCTCTTATCTGGTCATCAAGAGAAGCGGGTTTAACTTTTAACACAGGAATATTTTTTAATTCTGTTATTTCAAATTCATGAATAGAATCAAAATTATCAATCACAGCCAAAAATTTTTTCTTGTCTAAAATCACTTTTTCTTTCATTTCTTTCCTATTCGATTCAGTCGTTCGTTTTGTTTCCTTCTATTAGCTTCAATTTTCTCAATAGTCTCATCAAAAGTTAAGTTTTTGTATTCAACTTTAAAAAATTGAGCGTTTTGAATGATATTATATACGCTCCAAAATTCAACTTCAGAAACAGACAACTCTTTTCCAAACAAGTCACAATGTTCATATACAAAACAACCTTTATCTTTACACAAACAAAATAAATTATACAAAAAAATATTGCTTTTAAGAGTTAAGAATTTTTTTTTAAATTTCCTCCCTTATTTGTAAGCTCAATTGCTTTGTTAAAAATTTTTAATAAAATCATAGGAAACATCTTAGACAAAAACACAACATCTGATCTATTCAACTTTGGTTCAATCATGGAAGCTTCAACTATTTCAATTTTGTATTTTGTATCGGGAGAAAGCTTTTTCCATATCTCTGTAATTTCATCCTTAACTAACTCTTTCTCAGCAGATGCTTCAATAATTCCTTCGACGAGGTTCCGAGTATAATCCACTATTTCCGAGCGGCTTTTCACAAAAGAATTGAGATCAAGCTGCTTAATTTTAACTACAGCAACTTGATCTTTCCCTAATCCCATCAAAGCGTTTAATTCTGGAACTTCTATTTCAGCAATACTCTCCTGATAAATACCTCTTTTGCTAAAACATTCTTTACTTAATGCAACTCTATCCATTATCATTCCTTTCAGCTATGTTTCAATCTACGTCCCCGCATGGAAGCGGCGTCTTTTCAGCTATGAAGATTTTGCATAAAGAGTTCCAGAACCATCCAACGTTAGAGAAGCATTCAAATTATCTTCTGTTGGAAGATTTCTCGATACTTTTATTATCGCTCGACCTGTCCAATAATTGGTTTCATCTTCGTCAGGATAATATTTAACCCAGCGTTTTGTATTCTTAATTAAATTTAAAATATCTTCAACTTTTGTCCAATATGCTGAACCCGATCCTGACCAAGTTTCTGTCCCTAAGGAAGACTGCTCTCCTTTTTCTCCATAAGCTTTGGATTTAATAGATGCTATACTTTCTGAAAAACTAAAATCTTTAACATCATTCATTTCCTCAAAAGTTGCATCATAATAAGAAGCATAAACATTTCTTCTTGCTGTTCCGGGCCCTGCCGCTGTTGCAGCATGAATCAAAGGAATAACTGCGGCAAATTCAATTGCTCCAGCATCAGTCTGATTAGCTCTATCTCCATCATGATAAAGGACTGCATATGACGGAATAATAGTTCTTTCTTTTGTTTCATCATTAATTTCTGATGTAGCCACCACCTTTGCTCCAGAAGCCGAACCTGCATAATAGGTCATAGTAACATATCCTATTAATGCTTCATCAACAGGTAGAAAAGGCGGAGCCCCTGCTGCTCCTCTTGTGGTTGATGTTACTCCTTCTGTTCCCGCGGTTTCATTTATATTCCCATCAGAATCTACTGTCAAAGCAGTAACTCTAACTTGGCCTGAAACGAGCGGACGCAGCAAATCGGAAATAGTTCCAGCGGCTACTTCAACTTCTATACCTTTGATATAAGCTTTTCCTGAAGAATAATCTACTTCGTTATACCCACTTCCTGCCGACAAAGTGAACCCGCTAATTACGCCATCGGGCCGGACATCGGGCTGCAAACTTTCTTGATCAGAAATAAATGTTGCAGCAGTTGTGAATATTTTCCCCACATCCCCGCTTGGAGACGCTACAGTAGACAAAGCCGCCATACTGTAAAAAGTTGTGCCTACCTCTACTTCAATTTTTGTATTTTTTCCTGTTTTTCTCCCCATTTTTCTAATCTCCTTATAAATGCATTTATGGTTCTAAATACTAATTTCTTCGACAATTCTAACAGGTAATATTCGATATCTCACAGGATATAAAGTATTATCTGTTGATACTGTCCCAAATTCAATTTTGACAATGTTTCTGCCGACAGTAACAGTTGGATTATCAAAACCCAATAAGCCCGAACAATCATTGCTCGCCCCGGCAGTTACAACAACTTTTGCTTTTGGACTATACTCATCAGAAGTTATTGTAAATTTCTTTGTGTCGTTATTAAAAGAACAAATCGCATCATTATAACCATCTCCATTATGGTTTCCTATAGCTCTCAGAGCTGTTTGAATATTAGAAGCAATCTGTATTCCTGTCAAAGTAGAATCCCCACAACTAATTGTATCGTATCCCGCAGGAGTTCTATTATTAATTGAAATTGTAATATACCTTTTAGTTGGCAATAGATCAAAAGAAACTCCAGCATTTTCTGCTGATACTGAAGATCCTTGTCTGTTATATCCCAAAGTTAAATCAGATCTAATAGCTGCTTTAACATCATCAACAAAATCTAAAACACCTTTTTTTGTACCATAACCAACAATAACTCCTTGCACCCCATCGACAGCGGTTAATATCGTTCGCATGTAAATATCTATATGATATACGAATTCCTTCATATCATTATAAGTCTGAACATTGCCTTTTTCCTCTTCATTTCCTGGCTCAAGAATCAATGTATATTCTTGGTTTGGAATATTCTGCTTGAAACCTTTTAAAAATTGTGTCGAATCAATATAAGCGGTTAATGCTGAATACTCACTTATCTGGTCGAATAAAGAATTATAAACTGTTTTAAAGCTCATCTTATTATCCTATATGTTTATCAATCATTTGTTCAAAGATAGATACAATATGCTCATCATCTGTTTTTCCTCCAATTCTTGCATATTTATTTGCAATTCCTAGATGGGGTCTTGGGGTAACGTTGATGGAAAATTTTATATTTTTCTTTCCTGTAGTTGATTTCAAAATTAATTTAGATTCTCCTCCATATTGAGTAATAGATGCTCGTTCTTTTACATCGTTTTCATATTCTACATATGCTTTTTCTGAACCTTCAACTCGTACCACAAGGGCATTTCGCATTCTCTTTTTATTTACGCTTGCAAATTCATAATGCGTGGAAAGAGGGCCTCCATGTATTTTTTTGCTTGTAGGCCCTGTCAATGTTGCTGCTCCGCCTTTGGCTTGCTTATACCAATTCGGATTAGGATTCCATTTTTTACCGTCTGGGCTTGTTTCTTTCAAATAACCGACATGAGTAGATTCGATTATGAAAGTTCCGGAATCTTGTAAAGCTTGTTTTTTTTCTGCATCAGATATTCTCTTGAAAAGCCCCTGAATTTCATTTTGGTCAATATTAATGGATGTTTTCATAGGACTACCCCCGCAGTAATTTTCCGATCCTGTTTTTATAATAGGACGCGGTAAAGGTATTAAATGTGAATTTATCATCATCAACAAAAGGAATTTCCCCAGCAGTTATAGTTAATGAAATAGGAAATTCCTCAAATCGAATTTCGCTAATAGAGGTTAATCCATAATCGGAAATAGAATAGCTCCAATCTTTCTCCGGATAGCGAGTGCCGACAGACAAATCCGGAAGATATCCATGTAAACTTCCATGTACAGAAAATTTTGTAGCAGAAGAGGCCCTTAAAATCCATCTTTCTGTCTTCGTGAAATTATCATTTGCAACTATTAGTGATACTGTTCCATTCCCTGTATTTTCCTCGTCGGCTTCTGCGGCTTCGGAAGAAGCTCCAAATTTAAGCTTATCTAAAGCATTGATCGCTCGTTCTTTGTATTTTTCAGTCCAATCGGATGTATTCGCAGATTCCATTGAAAAAGAATCTGTCATCAAATCTGCGATTACCAAATCTATTTCAATTTGCTTTAATCCAGGAATATGACTTGCCGGAATTATGGTTCTACCCACCAAATAAGAATCGTTAACAAAATTATAGGCTCTTTCTCTCGCATTATTTTTTTGTATTGTTTTTTGTTCTTCAGTAAGAGAAACATCCAAATAAGCATCTAAATTTTTGCCTGTATCCAAAACTAAATCAGTATTTGTACAATAAGTTATGCTCATTATTTTTTCCTCTAATCTATATTTAAATTAACACAATTCCACTATTATAAGCGGAATTCCTGCAATCTATATGTAACCAGTTTACATCTTTTTCGATTACGGCAATATACTGGAATTCATCATCATTTTGATGCCGCATAATATCTTGTCGGATTTCTTCTGTTGGTTGCGTAAACACACTATCTCCTGCCCTACCAAATTTATGCTGGGATAATTCGGCTCCTATTGGACAATCAAATGGTCTCCAACCACGGTATTGGTTGTGGCCCCCCCACAGCCAGTCATTCATGTTTATACGACCATACCGTTTACGCAATTGGTCATGAGTCCAAAGGATTCTGTTATCAAATATTAACCAAAGTCGATCTCCATATTGGCTAATATTGGCAAAATAAAAATTTTCGGGCAACCATTCCTGTAGAATAAAATGCTCTGGGATATACATTATTTTACCATATCCTACTTTTTAGATTTAATGACTTCCTGCTCTATTTTACCCTTTAGGAATGTATCCAGGTCACCGATAGCCATTGTCGCAGCTTTAGCCACAGTAGTTGGCATTTGATTCTTTATTTGTGCTAAAGCTTTGTGTTTAATGGTGTCAGCCTCCGTTAGTGTAAGTTTGCCATCTGCTGAAGCTTCTTTTAAACCTTTTACTGTTGATGCCATTAAATCATTAACCGTCGATGCCACAACTTCTCCGGCTTCGGCAACGGCCTCAGAATTTGTTTTCATCTTTATCCATTTAATTAAATATGTCATTCCAATTGATATTAGTGTTGCCAAAATAACTGCGATTGCCGGAACGATTTGCGCTGCCATAACTTCAATAATTTCTTCCATAGTAGAATCTCCTTTGTTTTTGGATATTAACTTATCATTTTGCTGTTGAATTATCTGTAGTGGTCGTCGCAAACCCCCAGCTAAAACTAAGCCCAAGCTCCTCAGCCCCACCAATTTTAACTGCTTTTAAAAATAGCTTAGCCAGCCAGTGCTTCATTTTTGCATTTTTCACAAGGTTATTTAAAAACAAATAATCAACTGTTTTCCTTTCTGCATCATTTCCAATCTCACCATAGGCATATCCAACATCGTGCGGAAGGCAACACATATAAGTGATATCTTGCCATTTACACCCGGTGAACAGTCCCATAAGCTGATCTGGAATGCAGCTACACCCATCAAAAATAAAGCTCTTAAATCTTTCTGGCTCGGCTTCAATCCGTTCGACAATATTCAAAAACCCGAATTGATTTGCGAGCTGCAAGCCCATATCTACAGTTATTTCATCGCCTATTTTGATATCGTAAATATTCAAAGCTTAATCCTTTCAAACGCTCTATTGTTATAAAACTTATCAAAATCAGCTTTCAAGGTTTTTGCACATAACTTCAAACCAGTTTCTTTGGCTGCCTTCATTAGCTCTTTCCATTCAGTTATGGTCAGAGTTTCTTGTGAAGAAAAAAGACAAACCTCAAATTCCTGCTTTTTATCTCCGACCAATACTAAAGAAAGCGTATAATGGTCTTGATTTGTGTCCTTATAACCTCTCGCAAAATAAAGTTGCTTAACCTTAGATAAATCAATCTTTTCTAATGTAAACTCCATTTTTTAATCCTTGTTATTTTGCTTTTTAATATACTGCTCAAACCGCCCCAGCAAAGTTCCGATAACTACATTTGTTGCATTTTGCGTCTTTTGCATAATAGCTATTAAATTTTGAATATTTACTATCTTATCACATAGTGCTCGTTGACTATTGTCCCTACGTTTTTCTCTATCGGAACGGCTCTCAATCCATTCGCCACGGGGTACATAAATGGAAATACTTTTGTCATCATACAATTTTGCGTTTAAAATTTTTGTATCTTCATTATAATCTTTTTTTGTCACAAAAATACTTTTTGCGGCTGCAATAAGTACGCCACCTTGGATTACAATGATTCCGGCTATTACGCCAATCATATCCCAATTCATTATTCAATCACCTTTAAATAATTTTTCAGCCATTCCTTAATACTATATTCCTGTCGAATCTCAAAATCATCTTGCGATCCCGGCATATTAATTACCGCCAAGGGCTGAATGATAAACGTCCACTTATCCTGACCGGCGACTCTATACTTCGTTTGTGCATGCCATAGCTTGCATCTTTCACACCAACCAAGACAAATCTTAACCTCGTCTTCAGGGTGTTCTGCTTTATGTAAAATAGCGGTATATGCTGCATTGTGACGGCATACTGAGGTATCGTATCTATGTAATGAGCAGCCGATGAAGGTTGCTGCGTATATTGCTATCAGAAAGCATATTATTGATATGTAATGATCTTGAAACATAATTAAAAAATACAAGGGATTAATTTGGCCTTACGTCCAAATTCAGGATTGATTATTTCTTTACTCCAATCGATTGCAACCATTGCTTTTGCAACTGATGAATTAAGTTTATCTGGACTACTTTGTTTTTGAGCTAACATTGGATGTACTGATGTCTCTAAATAATCACCAATTTCAATGTTGCCCCCATCTTCTGTACACAAAATTTTGAACAACCCTACTTGAGCTACAAGATAAACAGGTTTATCATCCTGTCCGAAAGACATACCCTTAGCATCATCGGACATTTTACCAAGCCATACACCATATACTTCTTTATCCCCAGCCTTATTTGTTGTGTTAATATAGGTAAAATATTCTTTGTTGGTAACATCTTTAGATACTATTTTCTTGGTTCTTTCTGTTTTGTAAACTTTTCCTGTTTTTTCGTCTAAAGCGTGGCTGGGCTTAATCTGTCTTATAATTTTTTTAATCTTTTTGTAAATAGGTTTTTTGATTTCAATAATTTTTTCATCTTTTAATTCATACCTGTCAAACTCTTCACCTATCTGCTCGCCATTCTCCTCAATTTCAATGTCTTCAAAAGCATCTTTAATATCTATTTCAGTTTTAATTTCTTCAGTTTCTTCGATATTTGTTTCACA